>CAZZYR010000016.1:0-13745 GCA_964658235.1 uncultured Acetobacteraceae bacterium
GGCCTGGCCGTCCTCGAACAGCATCAGGTGGTCGATGCCCACGGCCGCGATCTCCGGCAGGTCCACGAGCAGCTGGCTGACGCGGACCAGCGCATCGGCCGCGGCGGTGGCGGCCCCGCCGGTGATGCCGGCGCGTATGGCCATGGCTTGCGCCAGCGGCAGGTTGAGCGGTGGCAGATCGTAGGCGGCGGCTGCGGCCGGCGAGGCGGCCAGCATGATGGCGGGGCCGAAGGTGAGATCGTCGTGGCAGCGCAGGCATGCGGCTAGGCCAGAGGCCTGCGGCACGTGGGCCAGGCCGTAGGCCGCCAGCAGCGCCAGGGACTCTGCGCGGGTCAGCGCCAGCCGGTCCGATGCCAGCACGCCGGCGACGATCCGGCGGGCCTGTGCCAGATCAGGATCGATGTCCAGCACGCGGCTTGGCGGCAGTTCGCGCGCGGCATGGCGCGCGGCGCGGTCCCGCAGCAGGTGGCTGAAGGCTTGCACGGCCTGTTCCGGCGTGGCGAAGGCGGGCAGGCCGGCTTCTGCGATGCGGCGCCGGTGAGCAGCGCCGGTGGTTTCTCCCATCACGCAGGTCAACACAGGCAGATGCGCCGTGCGGGCGGCCGAGATCACCGAGTCGACGGCTTTGCCGTCGCCGGTGCCGGTAGGGGCCAGCAGCACCAGCACGCCGCCCACTTGCGGGACGGCGCCGACGAGGGCGGCGATATTGGCCACGTCCGTGGGGGCGGCGCTGCCGGCATAGACCAGTCCTTGGGTCAGGTCCGAGGGAAGGCTGGCGGTGAGGGTGGCCTGGGCCTCTGCCGGCAGGATGGCTAGGCGGATGCCGGCGCGCAGCGCGGCATCGGCGGCAAGCCTGCCAGGGCCGATGGCGTTGGTTATCACTGCCATAGCTTCGCCGCGCAGGGGGCGGGCGCGGCTGAGGGTTTCGGCCGCAGCGAGGAAGTCCTCGAGCTGGTCCACGACGAACACGCCGGCGCGGTTCAGCGCAGCGGCAAACACGCCGTCCGACTGGCCGGAAGGGTCCAGCAGCAGGCCGCCCGGACGCAGCGCCACCATGGGGCGCAGGCGGGAGGCGGCGCGGGCGGCGGAAATAAAGGCGCGGCGTTCCCGCACGCGGCGGATGTCTAGGAGAATGAGTCGGGTATCCGGATCGCGGGCGAGAAAATCCAGGATGGCGCTAAAGCCGACATCCGCATTGCCGCCGATGCCCACCACGTGGCTGAAGCCCACGCCGTTCGGCCCCGCCCAGTCCACCACCGCGCGGGCGAGGGAGGCGGATTGCGTGACCAGGGCCACGTGGCCGCGCGGGATGGCCATGTGGGATAGGGAGGCGTTCAGGCCCAGCTTGGGGGCGGCCAAGCCGAAGGAATTGGGCCCCAGGACACGCACGCCAGCACGGCCGGCGACGCCGGACAGGTCCGTCATGTTGCCTGTCATGACGGCGACTGTTCCGCCGTGCGCGCCCAGGGCGGCAAGGTCCGCCGCTGCAGCGTCATTGGCGGTGGCGATGACGGCCAGGTCCGGGATGCCGGGCAGACCGGAGACAGCCTCGCTTGTGCCGGGCACGGACCATATGTCCCCGCTGAAGCCGCCGGTATGCAGGTTGGCCAGGATGCGGGCGCCATCCAGCGTGGTGGCGCCCAGCACGCAGACCGAGCGTGGCGTAAGGAGCTGGTCCGTGAGCGGGCGTTTAGCGCGGCCGATCGTCATGGCGCATATCTAGCAGCCTGGACCGCGCTTGACGCCATGCGCGCGTTTGCCCATACACCGCGCTCCCGGTGGGCGCGCCCTGCCGCACGACCCATTTGTTCTGAGGACCACCAATGTCTCGCCGCTGCCAGATGACGGGCAAGGGTGTGCTGAGCGGTAACAACGTCAGCCACGCCAACAACAAGACCCGCCGCCGCTATTTGCCCAACCTGCAGGAGACGTCTCTCCTGTCCGACGCGTTGGGCGCGCAGGTGCGGGTGCGGGTGTCCACCCGGGCGCTGCGCACCATCGAGCACAATGGCGGGCTCGACTCGTTTCTGCTGACCACGCCGAACCGGGACTTGCCGGAGGAGGCGCAGGCCATCAAGCGCCGTATCGTGCGCGCCGGTGCAAAAAAGGCGGCAGTCGCGGCGGTCTAATCCGCCTGTCGCCGGGCGCGCTTTTGCCGCCCATCCGACTGTTCGTAGTCAAAAGTTTTTTGCTTCTTTTTTTCAAAAAAGAAGTGCTTCCTTTCTTCCTGCCGCATCCGCGTGTGCGCCCGTTAACCTGATCCTTGCCCATCAGTGTTGAACTCGCACTCATGGAGCGTGAAGTCTTGTATGCGGCGATGCTTGGCCTTTGCTGTCTGTTGGGCGGGCGGGAGCGTGTGTGCCGCCGCCGCGCGGAGCAAGACGCGGACGGGTTGCGCCAGAGCCAGGAGGCAACGCTGCGTTTGTTGCGGCTGACCACCGGGGATCAGCGGAATTTGGCGCTGACCTTGTTCGGCCATGCGGAGAGCGCGCAGCCTGCGGATGCCGTGCTTATGGGCTTGGCGCGGCGGTTGTTGGATATGTCCGAGGATCTTGTTGAGCAGACCGAGACGCCGGAGTCGCCGCGGTACTTGGCGGAGGAGAGCGTGCTGCTGATGCCGGTGGTGGAGTTCGCCATGGCGCAGGTGGCCGCGCATCTGGGGCCAAGCCGGCGGTCCTGGCGGGTGGATCAGTCGTTTGGCCGGACTTGCCTGTATGCGGACCGTCGCGCGCTGAACCAGGTTCTGGTCAACGTGCTGTCCAACGCGGCCGCGGCCACGCGGGATGGGGACTGGATCGAGATCACCGCGCAGGGCACGGCGGAGACCTGGTCCATCGTGGTTCAGGACGAGGGAATTGGCTTGCCGATGGGGCAGGTGGATGACCGGCCGGAGCAGAGCCGTGGCATCGGCCTGCGTTTGACACTGGCGCGCAGCTTGATGAACGCCCATGCCGGCAGCCTTGTGGTAGAGACCGCCGAGGGCGTGGGGACCAGGGTCTGCCTATGCTTCCCCGCCACCCGCCTGCGCGAGGAACACGGCGCCTAGTCCACGCGCGGCGCCGGATAACTCGGCGACAGCCCAGACAAAGGTTTTTTGCTTCTTTTTTGCAAAAAAGAAGGCCTTGCCTTGCCCGCGCCCAT
This sequence comes from uncultured Acetobacteraceae bacterium, assembly GCA_964658235.1. Lineage (GTDB taxonomy): Bacteria > Pseudomonadota > Alphaproteobacteria > Acetobacterales > Acetobacteraceae > BOG-908. Next base: position 3,142 of record CAZZYR010000016.1, read on the forward strand.
CACGAGCGCCACGGCGCAAAGAATGATGGCCGCCGCCGCCATCTCCCGTAACCCGATTGTCTCGCCTGCCAGAGCCGCGCCCAGCAGCAGCGCCACCAGCGGGTTGATGAACCCGTACGTGGACAGCACTTCCGGCTGCCAGATCTGCACCAGCCAGCCAAAACAGGCGAAGGCTACAAGCGAGCCCATGACGATCAGGTATCCCATGGCGGCCACGGAGCGTGCGGAGATCAATGTTGAGTCCAGGTGGGTCCATTCGCCGCGCAGGCCGGCGAAGGCGAGGCAGGCAATGCCGCCGGCCAGAAGCTGCAGGCCGCTGCCTAGCAGCGCGGAGCCGGCCGGGGCCACCAGGCGCGCCAAGGAAGCGCCCACTGCCCAGGCCAGGGAAGACAGCAGAATGACCAGGCTGGCCATATGTTGCGCGTGGGAGCCGTCCGGCCGCACCAGCATGGCGACGCCGGCGAACCCCAGGAGCAAACCGGCGACGGCCACCGGCCGGGGCCGGGCGCTGGCTCCCATCAGCCACGACACAATAGGCGTAAACAGGGAGACGGTGCAGACCAGCAAGGCCGCCTCGCCGCTTGGGACCGCAAGTTCGCTCCAGGACAGCATGGCCTGGGAGCCGGTGAACAGCAGAATGCCGCTCGCCGCGGCGGACAGCCATGCGGCGCGTCTGCGCGGCAGGGCAGCGCCGCGGGCCAGCGCCACGCCAGCCAGGATGGCGCCCGCGATCAGGCAGCGCACGCCGATCATGGACCACGGTGGCAGCGTTTCGACAGCGATTCGGATGGCGAGGAAGGTGGAGCCCCAGACCACGCACAGCGTCAGATAAGCGGTGATTGGGCCGGCGCCCATCGGGTTTGTTCCGGCGTGTGGCGCGCGGAGACGGGCGGCAGACATGATGCGGGCACGGGTCCGGTTAGGGTGCCAGCCATGTAGCTGTGATGGCTCCGTTATCCCAGGTGAAACCAGCGCGGCGATGGCTGCCCTGTGCCAGATGTAGCCAGTCGAGCGTTTGGACGTGCAGGCGTATGACGCAGAAGATGCCGGTTGCGACCTCGGCCGATGCCGGACCTTCGACTTGGCCGTCCGGGCGATCTAGTCGCGTGCCTGGGCCAGGCTGAACGCGATAGGTCCGCTGGCTTGGCTCATGCAAGCTGGACCAGGCCTGGGCGGCGGCCGCGTCGTTTGCGTGCAAAATGGCCATGCCTCGCAGGCGAAGCTGCACCCGTCCAGCGGGGTCCCAGCCATGCAAGGTGGCGGCCGGGCGGGCGGTCAGCTCCGCGTGCTTGGCGGAGCGCGTGTCCGTGTGCACGTCCAGCCAGGCGCCAGCTGGATGGACGGCGCGCAGCACCACGGTGCGGACGCGTGGTGTGCCGTCCAGGCCGATGCTGCCCAAGGCCAGGGTGCGCCAGGGGCTGGCGGGGTCCGCCGCGCCGGAAGCCAGCAGGGCGAACGATTCCGTGAGGATGGAAGCGAGAGCGTCGGGCAGAGGGGGCGGCATACGATGCACCCTTGCCAGATTGCGCCTGCGCGGCAAAACAGGCCGCTTCTGAGGATCGGGACTTATAGATGGAACGCGTGGACGCTGGCGGACTGGGCGTGGCCAAGGTGCTGTATGATTTTGTCGCCGCCGAGGCCGTGCTTGGCAGCGGGCTGACCGCGCAGCAGTTCTGGCAGGGTTTTGCTGCGCTGCTGGCGGAGATGGCGCCGCGGAACAAGGCGCTGCTGGCGCAGCGTGACGCGCTGCAGGCGCGCATCGATGCGTGGCATGTGGCGCACCGGGCGCAGGCGTTCGACCAAGGCGCCTACGAGGCGTTTCTGCGTGAGATCGGCTATCTGCAGCCCGAGCCGGAGGCGTTTGCCGTCAGCACCGCCAATGTGGATGCGGAGATCGCGCGGATTGCCGGGCCGCAGCTTGTGGTGCCGATCTCCAACGCCCGCTATGCGCTGAATGCCGCCAATGCGCGCTGGGGCAGCCTGTATGACGCGCTTTATGGCACGGATGCGCTGCCGGAGACGGCGGGTGCGGAGCGTGGGCGCGGGTATAACCTGGCGCGCGGCGCGCAGGTGGTGGCGCGGGCAAAGGCGTTCCTGGATGAGACGGTGGGGTTGCAGGGCGCGCGGTTTGCCGATGTGACAGGGTTCCGTGTGGCGGACGGCGTGCTGCGCGCGCAAAGTCCGGCTGGCGATGTGGGTCTTGCGGATGCGGCGCAATTTGTCGGCTACGCGGGTGAGGCCGAGGCGCCCAGCGAGATCGTGCTGCGGCAGAATGGCCTGCATATCATCATCAAGATCGACCGCACGTCCCAGACCGGCGCCACGGACCCGGCGGGCGTGGCCGATGTGATCCTGGAAGCTGCTGTCAGCACCATCATGGATTGCGAGGACAGCGTGGCCGCGGTGGACGCTGGCGACAAGGTGGAGGTGTATCGCAACTGGCTGGGGCTGACGCGTGGCACGCTGTCCGCCGCGTTCCAGAAGGGTGGCGAGACGCTGCAGCGCCAGCTGGAGCCGGACATGGTGTTCCAGGCGCCGGGCGGTGGCACGGTGACGTTGCCGGGACGCAGCCTGATGCTGGTGCGCAATGTGGGTCACCACATGTATACCGACGCCGTTCTTCTGCCGGACGGCAGCGAGATTCCGGAAACCATGCTCGACTGCGCGGTGACGGCGCTGATCGCCACGCATGATCTCCGCGGCATCCCGAAGCTGTGCAACAGCCGCACGGGATCGATGTATATCGTCAAGCCGAAGATGCATGGGCCGGAGGAGGTGGCGTTCGCCTGCGAGATGTTCAGCCGGGTGGAGGATTTGCTGTCCTTGCCGCGGCGGTCCTTGAAGATGGGCATCATGGACGAGGAGCGGCGCACCAGCGCCAATTTGGCCGCCTGCATCTTTGCAGCGCGGGACAGAGTGTTTTTCATCAACACCGGTTTTCTCGATCGTACTGGTGACGAGATGCACACTTCCATGGAAGCCGGCACGATGGTGCGCAAGGGCGACATGAAGCGTGCCACATGGCTGGGCGCTTACGAGGACCAGAACGTGGATATCGGGCTGGCGTGCGGCCTGCGCGGGCATGCGCAGATCGGCAAGGGGATGTGGGCGGCGCCGGACCGGATGGCGGAGATGCTGGAGGTGAAGATCGGCCACCCGATGGCGGGCGCGAATACCGCCTGGGTGCCGTCGCCTACCGCGGCGACCTTGCATGCGTTGCACTATCACATGGTGGATGTGGCCGCGCGGCAGCAGGAGCTTTCCAAGCGGACGCGGGCGAAATTGTCGGATCTGCTGACGATCCCGGTCGAGTCCAGCAATTGGGCGCCGGATGACGTGCAGCAGGAACTGGACAACAACGCGCAATCCATCCTGGGCTATGTGGTGCGCTGGGTGGATCAGGGCGTGGGCTGTTCCAAGGTGCCGGACGTGCACGATGTGGGGCTGATGGAGGATCGCGCGACGTTGCGGATCTCAAGCCAGCATATCGCCAACTGGCTGCATCATGGCGTGGTGAGCCAGGCGCAGGTGCGCGCGACGCTGGAGCGGATGGCGGCTGTGGTGGACAGGCAGAACGCGGGCGATGCGGCGTATCGGCCGATGGCGCCGGGGTTTGACGGGCCGGCGTTCAAGGCGGCATGCGATTTGATTTTTGAAGGGCGGGTGCAGCCGAACGGGTATACGGAGTTCATTCTGCATGCGCGGCGGCGGGAAGCGAAGGAAGGAAGCGCTTCTTTTTGAAAAAAGAAGCAAAAACTTTCTACCCGTTAATTGCGAACCGCAACATTGAGCGAATAAGACCCGCCGCCACCTCGCTCCAGACTGAGCGCCAAAACATATTCCCCGCTTACGGGAAGTTTGGCGTTCAGGCGGCGGGCGTCGTCCAGCTCTCCCGCGCCGGGAAGCGCTGCACCCTTGATACGCGTCTCTCCTTCATCCAGAAATGATGAATATCCTGGCAGGTAGATCTGGAATTCAACATTTTCGTCCGGACTGGAAATGGCTGCCCGTAGCGTTTGTTTGGCGCGCGCGCGGATAACATAGCACACGACCTCTCCGCGGATCAGGACGCCGGTCTCCCGCGCGAACGAGGCGCCTGGTTTGAAACGGATGGTAGCCGGCGCGTTGCAGGCCGGTCTGCTATGCTGAGCCAGCGCCGGCAAGCTTGTGCAGGCGAGCGCCAAGGCTACACTGGAGAGGCGGAACATCGAGACCTCGGAGGGCTATCGTGCCGGTTGTGGACGCTGTCATCTTGCGCCGGCTCGCTCCCCATTTCAAAGGAAAGCGGGGCGAGCGGCAGGCGGTGATCATCCAGCGTGCGGGCCCGCTGCTTGCCCCCGTTTTCGAGCAGTTCAACATCACCACCCTGTTGCGGCAGGCGCATTTCCTGGCACAGACATGTGAGGAATCGTTTGGCTTTTCGGACACGCGGGAGGAGGCGAGCGGCGAAGCCTATGAGGGGCGGATCGACCTGGGTAACACGAAGCCAGGGGATGGGGCGCGCTACAAGGGGCGCGGTTTTCTGCAGCTGACCGGCCGTGCCAATTACGCGTCAGTCGGGCATGAGCTCGGCCTGGATCTGGTGGCGCATCCTGAATTGGCTGAGACGCCGGAAGTGGCGGTAAGGACCGCCTGTGTGTATTGGCGCAAGAAACACATCAATCGGTTTGCGGACATGGACGACATCCGCGCGGTCACCCGTCGGATCAATCCGGGGTATAGAGGCCTCCCGGCGCGCACCACCTATTTGAAACAAGCCAAGCTGCTGCTGGGTGAGGCCTGGATCGATCATGCGGTGAGCGAATTGCGGGACGATGCGCGGCTGGCGGTCGGGCGGATCAGCCATCTGTTCGATGCGTGAATGGCGCTATCGCGTGACGCGGTGGGCGCCGCTGAAAACTTCGAACCCGTCCTGGCGCGCAACGCCAACGAGCGTCATGCCGGCCGCCTCCGCCGCGCGGACGGCCAGTGCGGTGGGGGCGGACACGGCCACGACCAGCGGGGCGCCCATGCGCGCGGCTTTCTGCACCAGCTCGATGGAGATGCGGCTGGTGAGAAGCACGATGCCGTCAGCGGCGCATGCGCCCGCGAGCGCCAGCGCGCCGCCGAGTTTGTCCAGCGCGTTGTGCCGGCCAACGTCCTCGCGCACCGCGACCAGGCCGGTGTCCGGCGTCCAGAAGCCGGCGGCATGCACGGCGCGCGTGGCGTGATTCAGTACTTGCGCGTCACCCAGGCTGGCGATGGCGCGATCAATGGCGGCGGCTTCATAGGCGCGGCCGGTGGGGGCGGGCGGCACGGGGCGCAAGGCCTCGGCCAGGCTTTCAAGGCCGCACATGCCGCATCCGGTGGCGCCGGCCAGGCGGCGGCGGCGGGTTTCCAGCGCCGCCATGTGTTCGGGGGCGATCCAAAGCCGCAACTCGACGCCGCCTTCGGCTTCGACCATCGCATAGTCCTCGATGGCGTCCGCCGCGGGCACGATGCCTTCGGACAGGCTGAAGCCAACGGCGAAATCGTGGAGGTCCGCTGGCGTGGCCATCATGACGGCGTGCGTCAAGCGATTATAGGTGATGGCGATGGCGGTTTCTTCGGCGAGCGTGCGTGCGCCTTGGGAAAACGCGTTGGCGTGCCAGGATATGCGGTGAACGGGCGCGGTGGGTTTTGGCATTTGGGCAAGTAAGTTCTTTTTTGAAAAAAAGAACCAAAAAACTTTTGTCAGTGCTTCGCGGACTCAACGAATAAAAGTTTTTTGCTTCTTTTTTTCAAAAAAGAAGGCCTTTCTTAAATGCCCGCTCCCGCATCCCGATGAATCCCGCACTCCGTCTTCCCCGTCCCCGCCCAGCGCCCGCTGCGTGGATCCTCACCCGCCGCCACCGCGCGCGTGCAGGTGGCGCAACCGATGGACGGGAAGCCAGCGAGGCTCAGCGCGTGGCGCGGCAAGTTGCGGGCCACCATTTCGGCCTCGATCTGATCGGCGGTCCAGGCGGCGAGCGGGTTGAGCTTGGTTTTGCCGTCCACGAATTCCGTCAGCGGCAGCGCCGTGCGGGTGAGGGTCTGGTGGCGCTTCCGGCCGCTGATCCAGGCCTGGAACGGCGCCAGGGCGCGGTCCAGCGGCGTGACCTTGCGCAGGTTGCAGCAGGCGTCCGGATCGTACCGCCACAGCTCCGCGGCGGGGTCCGCATTTTGCAATTCCAGGTCTCGCGGGCCGACGGTGCGCACATCCGTCAGGCCGAGGCGGCGGGCAAGGGTGTCCCGATAGGCAAGGGTTTCGGCAAAGTGCTGCTTCGTATCGACGAAAATGACCGGCGTGCGGGGATCGACCTCAGCTACCAGAGCTAAGAGAACCGCAGAATCGGCGCCGAAGGAGGAGACCACGGCGATCCGGCCGCGATGGGTGTGCGTGATGCCGCGGCACAGCAGGCTGAGGCTTTCCGTGACGTGCGCGCCACCGGGCAAAGCGTCCAAGGGGTCGGCGGGCAGGCGATCCAGGGTCGCACAATCGAACATCGCAAGCTCCACCTTCAGACCAGCAGATATAACACCGAGCCGGGCTAGATATAGGCTAATCAACGCGCAAAATATGTTGAACCCGCTATGCACGGCGCGCAATGCGAAGTTATCTGGTAGGATTCACGGCTGGGCAGCGTGGTTGGTCGCGTTGACCTGCTTTAGCGCGGCACCTATTGGCGGCGCATCATGCGATTCCTCACCGCTGCGCCCGGTCTATGGCGCGTCGAGAAGACCTACGGGCACGAGCAGGGGCTGTCCTGTGCATTCCGGCAGTGGCAGGCGGCGCATTCGCATTGCCGTTTTCTACATGGGTATGCACTGGCGTTCCGCTTCACCTTCGCGGCGCGAACGCTCGATGACCGTGGCTGGTGCGTGGATTTCGGCGGGCTTAAGCCGCTCGCCGCCTGGCTACACGAGAATTTCGACCATACGGTTCTGGTGGCGCGGGATGATCCCGATCTGGCGGTTTTCGAGAGTTTGCAGGCAAAAGGGCTTATCCAGCTTCGCTTGGTAGAGGCAGTTGGTTGCGAGGCGTTTGCGGCGCAGGCGCATCGCTGGGCCGCGGCCTTCGTGGCACGCGAGACGGCTGGGCGGGTGACGCTGGAGCAGGTGGAGGTCAGCGAACACCCTGGCAATGCTGCTTCTTTCACCCAGGACATCGAACCAGGCTAGACCTTTACGGCAACCCGCCCGGGATGGGCTGCGTTGCGCCGGGCATGGAAATGATGCCGCCCCGCAAACGCCATCCTGTCCGCCGCGCGCTCGCGGTGATCTTCGGCGTATTGGCGGTGTGCGTAATTGCCCTGATCCTGCTGTGGAATTGGGACTGGCTCATCCCGATCGTGCAGCGCCAAGCCTCCGCCGCCATCGGTCGGCGCGTGACCATCGCCCATTTGCACGTTCGGTTGGGGCGGGTGACGACGGTGATGGCGGATGATGTGAGGGTGGCAAACCCGGACGGGTTTGCATCCGCGGATCCGCTGGCGCGAGTCGGCCGGCTGACGATCGTGGCCAATGTGATGGACTATATCCATAACCGGACGATCGTCCTGCCAACCATTACCCTGGATCGCCCCGATATCCACGCGACCGCGCTGGCTGACGGCCACAACAACTACACGTTGGCTCTGCCTGCGGCGGCGCCGAATGCAAAGCCGGCGGCGCCGCCGCAAATTGGCGAGCTGCAAATCAATGATGGCACGGCCCATTTCGTCGATCCGGCCAAAAAGTCCGATTTTACCGCGACGATCGCGACACGGGCCGCGGCCGGCAACGTGCCCAGCGAAATCGTTGTGGATAGCCGTGGCACGTATGCGGCGCAGCCGATCGTGGCGCGTTTCGTGGGCGGCGCGCTGCTTACCCTGCGCGATGCGCACCATCCCTATCCGGTGAACCTCCATGTCGCCAACGGCCCGACGAAGGCGTCGCTTGTGGGGACCGTCCAGAATCCGCTGAACTTCGCCGGGGCACGGCTGACGCTGGCATTTTCCGGGCCGGACATGGCGCAGCTGTTTCCGTTGACCGGGATCCCGATTCCGCAGACGCCTCCATTCTCCATTGCGGGCAATCTCGATTACGCTCCGCCCCGCATCCGCTTCTCGAATTTCGAGGGGCGCGTGGGCTCGTCCGACCTTGGCGGGGAGATCGATATGGAGCCGCGCGCCGGCACGCGGCCGGATGTGACCATGAACCTGCAATCCAAACGGGTGGATCTGGCTGATCTCGGCGGCTTCGTCGGCACGCCGGCGGGACATGCGAACAAAACGGCCGGCGAGACGCCGGCGCAGAAAGTGCGGATGGCGCACGCGGTGGCAAGCAAGCAGCTGTTTTCCAGCACGCCGATCAGCCTGCCGAAGATCCGCGCCGCGGACATCCACTTGCGCTATCGGGGCGAGCATATCGAGAACAAATACACGCCGTTCGACAAGCTGCTGGTGACGATGGATATCGTGGACGGCAAGATCAGCCTGCACCCGCTGGATTTCGTGGTAGGCACTGGCGATGTCGCCAGCACGATAGACCTGACGCCGGACGCGCATGACCTGGTGCACGCGAATGCGGATATGCGTTTCCGGCATATCGAGCTGTCACGGATCATGCAGGCCACGCACAGCTTCAAGGGCGAGGGCGTGGTGGGTGGCGAGGCGCGCATCGACACTAACGGCAATTCGCTGGCCAGCATGATGGGGCAGGGCAATGGCGAGCTCAAACTTGTCCTGGTGAGCGCCGGTAACCTTTCCGCGTTGCTCGTGGATATCGCCGGGCTGGAGTTCGGCAATGCGGTGCTGTCTGCCCTGGGCGTGCCGAATCGCGCGAACATCGATTGCTTCGTGACCGACCTGCCGATGCGCGCCGGCGTGGTGGACACCAAGGCGTTGCTACTCGACACCGATGAGGGACGCATCACGGGACGCGGCACGATAGATCTGCGCAACCAGACGCTGGATTACGCGCTGACCACGCGATCCAAACACTTTTCCGTGGGATCACTGCCAGGGCCGATCAACATCAGTGGGCCGATCACCAGCCCCTCCATCCGGCCCGGGGCAGAGGTGGTTGCACGCGCCGGCGCCGCGGCAGGGCTGGGAATCCTGCTAACTCCGCTGGGTGCGCTGTTGCCAACGATCCAATTCGGCGTCGGCAACGACAATGCGTGCGCCACTGCGGAGGCCGCTGAGCGGCAGCCGCTGCGTGCGCCGCCCCCCAGCAAGCGCCGCGCCCACAAGTAAAGGTTTTGCCGGGTGGTGCCTTGACGTCATGACAAATCGTCGGCCCCATACACGCAATTAAAATGGCGGGAGTGAACGATGGCAGCCTACACCTGGAATGCGTTCAATGGCGGCGACTGGAACAATGCCCGCGACTGGACGCCCCATGGCATTCCGAGCTCGGCGGACACGGTGGATTTCAACACGGGCGGTGTTTTCTACACCGTAACCGGCGACGGCTTTACGTCCGCACTGACGGTGACCGCGGACGGCGTGACGTTCGAGGGCAATATCGGCGCTGTCAACACCGGTGCCGCGGCGGGCTTTCTGGCGACGCAAGGTGCGGTTGTTACTATCGACCAGCCGGCGGTGTTCACCACCTCGTCGCTATCGTTCGATGCGGGAACGCTGCTGAATGTGAACGGGCTTTTCATTGACAACGGAAATGGCGCGCTGCTGGGCGGCACCGCGGACGTGGCCGTTGTCTCCGGGATTGATGGGGACTTCATCGCCGCTGCTGCGGTCACGTTCAATCAGCTTTACGTCAATCAGACCGGCACCTATTCCGGCGACGTGACGCTGAACGATGGCGGCAGCGTGACCATCGATACCAGCGCCACGTTCGGCGGCGGCACGCTGACACTGGCGGGCAATGGGCAGTTCTATGTCGCCAATGCAGCAGGCGCTGCCTCCGGGGCGTTTGGCCTGACGGACGCGGTCAACATTGCCACGGCCGGCGATGGCCTGACGCTCGCGTCTGATCCAGGTGTGGCGCTTGATGTAAGTGGCGTGATCAGCGGCGCGGGGTATGTGAGCGTGAATGGCGGCGCGGTGACGTTGTCCGCGGCTAACACGTTTAGTGGTGGCACCGTTGTGGATGGTGCGTCGTTGACATTGCTTGGCGCGGGGGCCGCGGGAACCGGCGTGGTGTTCCTGACGGATTCCACGTTGAACGTGACGGCGGACAGCACCGGCGGCGCCAGCTCGGAGACCGTGGTGGCCGGCGGCAGTGCGGATACCGTTACTGCCACGGCCGGCAATCTCCTGCTCTTCGGCGGCGGGACTGCGAACATCAGCGTGCAGGGCGGCACGGGATCCAGCACGGTCATCGGTGCGGGCGGCGTGCTGCATGCCACATTGGGCGACGGCGGCGGTATTGTCTTTGGCGGCACCAGCGGCACGGATGTCCTGACAGCCGGCGCAGGCGCTGCCACTTTGGTCGGCGGCAGCGGCGGCACGTTGAATGCCACAGGCAGCGCATCGGACGTGTTGGTGGCCGCAGGCGGCAACACGACGCTGAATGGCGGCACTGCCTCCGGAAACAACACGTTCTACATCAGCGGCACTGGAAGCTCGGTTGTGCAGACAGGCAGCGGCGTGGACACGGTG
>CAZZYR010000017.1:0-13720 GCA_964658235.1 uncultured Acetobacteraceae bacterium
CATCCAGCCCACCGCCGACCGCTTTCTCGAGCGCGTGCCCGAACTCGCCGCCATGCCGGCCAAATCACAGCCGGCTTCGGTGTGCCCAGCACGCATCAACACGCCGCCTTCTTGCGCGCGCAACGGAAAAATGTGGCCGGGCTGGACCAAATCACCGGCGACCGCGCCGCGTGCAACGGCAGCCTGCACGGTGCGCGCGCGATCAGCGGCCGAGATGCCGGTTTCGAATGCGGTGAGCGTGCCGCCGGTGACGACGGTGTCCGCGGTGACCAGCCCGGTGCCGGGGCCGCCGATATAGAGGCCGCGGCTGACGAGCAGGTTTGCATGCTGGAGGAGCAGTTCGCCCTGGCCCAGCGTGCCGACCTCGACGCCGCCGGTGACGGTCCAGGTGGCGCCCTGGATCTGGGCGACGCTGGTGCCGGCGCCCCGGGTGCCGATAAAGACGGCGGGGCGGCCGCTGGTGCCGCGGTCGCTGGTGAGGGTGCCGCCGGTGACGGTGAGCGTGCCGCCCAGGGTGCCGGGGGTGCCGTGGCCGTCATCCAGGCTGAGGCCGCCGGTGGTGGCGAGCAGGCCGCCGTTGAGTTGGAGCGAGGCGCCGTTGGAGAGCTGGAGCGCCAGTCCGGACGTGGCGGTGGCGCTGAGCGTGCCGCCGGTGACGCTGATGGTGCTGGCCTGGATGGCGCGCAGGCCGCCGGTCGCGGTGAGCGTGGCGCTGCTGCCCTGGATGCTGGCGAGCGCGCCCTGAACCAGCGTGAGGGCAGGACCGGCGGTGGCGGTGAAACCGGCGTCGCCGCCAAGCAGGAGCAGGCCGTGGCCGGCGGCCGCGCCGGTGACGGCGACGTTGCCGGAGGCGGAGAGCGTGCTGCCGGTATCGACGATGAGGCCGCCGGAGATGGTGCCGGCGGTGCCGGCGGCGGACGCGCCAAGCTGGATGGCCGCGCCGGACAGAGCTTCGGCCAGGTCGCCGCGACCGACGGAGAGCACGCCCGCCTGCAGGAGGCTGCCGGTGCCAGTGACGCTGAGGGTGGATCCCTGGGCGCCGGGCTGCGCGCCGGCCAGCGCCACCAGATGGGTGGCGCTGTTCCAGTTGGCGCCCCCGCCGATGGCGATGCTGTCGGCCGGCCCGGCACCGAGGATGGTTTCGCCGCGCATGGTCAGCGTGCTGCCGGCAAGCAAAGAGAGCGTGCCGGAGCCGGTGCCGGTGCCGATCAGGAGTGCGCCGTGGATGTAGGCGGTGTCGGCCTGGCCGTTGGCGCCAATCTGCAGCGTGCCGGTGCCGCTGTTGCCCACCATGACCGTGCCGGTGTCGGTCCAGGCGCCGCCAGCCAGCGTCAGGGTGCCCTGGGCGAACTGGCCGTCGCCCAAGACGAGGCCGCCGAAGGTGGCGAGCGAGCCGCCGGTGAGGGTGGCAATGCCCTGGCCCGCCTCGCCGACCTGCATTTGGCCATTGGCGGTGATTGTGGCGCCGGTGGATTGAAGGATGCCCTGGCTGGGGGTGGTCAGTGTGCCGTCCTGCGCGCCGAGGACAAGGACGGCGCCGCTGCCGTTGCCGAGGGTGAGGGTGCCGCCGTTCATCAGGTTGGCGCTACCGGTGCCTGAGTCGCCCAGGATCAGGCTGCCGTGCGACTGGATGCTGGCGGTGGCAGCCAGCAGCGTGATGGTGCCGGACGCGCCGTCCTGGCCGGCGACGATTCGAGAGCCGGTGCCGCCGGTGACGGTGGCGTTGGCGAGGTTCAGCCCGCCTGTCTGGCCTGTGCCAAGGCCGATCTGGGCCGTGCCGTTGCCGAGTGCGATGAGCGCGCCGCCGCCTTGGGTGCCGGTGCCGGCGGTGAGCTGGGCCGGCGCGCTGGATCCGGCGCCGTCCGAGACGGTGAGGGCCAGGGCGCCGCCGATGGCGGCGAGCGTGCCGGCGGTGACATCGAGGAACCCGAAGGTGGAGGCGCCGCCCACATCGATGGCGGAGGCGCTGAGCTGGCCGCCGAAGGCGAGGTTGAGATCGCCGAGCACGGAGACGCTGGAAGCGGTGACGGTGGCGGAGAGGACGAAGCCGCCGCCCGTGCTGTCCAGCACGTTCAGGGCGGCGACGGTGCCGATGCCGGTGATGACGCCGGCGCCTATCAGGTCGATCGTGTCCTGCGCGCCGGGGGCAAGACCGTTGGGCACGCCGGTTTCATTGACGATCCAGTTGGCCGAATTGGCGAAATCCGTCGAGGCGGTGCCGGTCCAGCTATAGGTGGTCAAGGGTGCCTCCGCTCCGGATCGGCCGCGGCGGCCTCAGGGAGGCGCCCGTCCGAAATTGTTACGCGGACAGAACCCTTAACGTTTTGGTTGCAAAATGCAACCTGTGATAGTCGCGCTTCACAAGCAGCGCGTGTGCCTGGTGGGGTGCTACACGCGAGCGGTTACCCCGCGTGACGCCTGGCCCTTGGCCATTTGGGCTACGATGGCCTGGACCTGGGCGATGCGGTTTTCGGCCTGCAGGATCGGCCGGCCGATGACGAGGTAATCGGCACCCTGGGCGATGGCGGTGGCGGGGTCCGCGCTGCGTCGGTGGTCGTGCAGGCTGCCATCCGGCATGCGCACGCCGGGGGTGGCGATGAGAAGGCTGGCCGCGCCGGCATGGGTCCGTCCGGCGAGCTGGCGGATGCGGTCCGGGTTGTCGTGTGCCGAGGCGATGATGCCGTCGCAGCCGCACTCCAGTGCGGTTTGGACGCGCAACGCGATGAGGTCCTCCACGCTCAGGCGGTAGCCCATGCCGTGCAGGGCCGCATCGTCCAGGCTGGTGAGCACGGTGATGGCGAGCAGCTTGAGGCTGGACTGGCCGCGTCCGTCCACCGCGGCTTCGATGATGTGGCGGTCCCCATGGACAGTGACGAAGGTGATGCCGCGATCGGCTGCGGAGCGGATGCCGTGGCGCACCGTCTCGCCGATGTCGTACATCTTGTAGTCCAGGAAGACCTGTTTGCCGGCGGCGATCAAATCGTCGATCAGGCGGTCGGTTTCCGGCTGGAAGAGGAGCCAGAGGCCGATTTTGAAGAAGGTGACATGGCCGTCCAGTTCGGCGACGAGCGCGCGGGCTTCGGCAACGGTGGGGACGTCGAGGGCGAGGATAAGGCGGTTGGCGATCGGCGATTGGGGCGAGTCTGTCCCGTCGGGCACGGTTGGTCCTTTTCAGGAGGCGTCAGGAAGGTCGGTTCAGCTGCGTGGGCGGCAAGCTTACCGCAAATGAAACGTCCGCCATACCACGGGTCTCGCGCGAGCCGTAAAACGTGCCACGTCCCGGCTACCGGTTGCGGCGCCAGACTTCCTCCTGCAGGACCGACGCGAAAACGACCCAGCCGAGAAGCGGCAGGCAGGCGTAGGCCGCGCGGCGGTCAACTGTGGCGGCGGTGACGGAGGTGGCGGTGGCGGTGGCGACCATGCCGGCGGTGACCCCAAGGGCTTCGTCCAGGCGTTTGCGGCCGAACAGCACCCAGGAGAAGCCTGCGATGCCGGCCAGGTTGGATGCCCAGGCGGACAAGGCGGCCGTTCGTTTCGGGGATGGCGGGGCGGTCAGCAGGCGATAGCCGGCATAGCCGAGGAGTGCGTCCAGCCCGGTCCAGGCCAGGCCAAAGACGATGCCGGGCGGGGTGAAGGAGGGTTTGCGCAGGGCGGCATACCAGGCGGCGGTGCGGGGATGGTTGGGCGCGGGGCTGTAGCGCGCGCCCGCGGCCTGGGCGGCGATGACCGCTGATCCGGCCAGGGCGGCCGCTGTGGTGGTGCGCATGGGTGCCTCGCTTTCACGGCAGCAGACGCGCGAGCGGGCGGTCGGTTCGTGGGTGAATGGTAGCGACGGGGTGACTTGAACACCCGACCAAGGGATTATGATTCCCCTGCTCTACCGCTGAGCTACGTCGCCATCTGCCGGAGCGGGCGGAGTTAAGGCCGACCGCTGCGTGCGTCAACACCACGGCGCACGGCGGCGCGTGCCTTAGACCGGCAATCTGACCCGCGCCCGCAGACCGCCCATCGGGCTGTCCTCCAGCGTGATGTCCCCGCCATGCGCCCGGACGATGTCGCGAGCGATGGTGAGGCCGAGGCCGGTGCCGCCGGTGGCGTCGGATTCGAAGGGGCGGAAGACGCTTTCGCGGCGGTCCGGGGGGATGCCGGGGCCGTTGTCGTCCACCAGGACGAGGACGGAGCGGCCGGCTGGGGTGGTGGAGAGGCCGATCTGGGTGGCGTGGCGGCGGGCGTTGTCCACGAGGTTTGTGAGCGCGCGGCGGACGGCGTCCTGGCGCAGCGGGATCGTGAGGGGGTCCGGCGCGTCCACAGCGATGGCGGCGCCGGTGCGGCGGGCGTTGGCAGCGACGTCTTCCAGCATGGCCGGGAGGTCGACCGGCTGGGCCTGTTCGGCCTGTTCGCCGCGGGCGAAAGCGAGGTAGCCGCTGATCATGCGCTCCATCTCCTCCAGGTCCGCGGTCATGTCCGCGGCATCCGCGGCCAGGCTGCCTTCGGCGGGGAGCATGGCGACGGCGAGGCGGAGGCGGGTGAGCGGGGTGCGCAGGTCATGGCTGACGCCGGCAAGCATTTCCGTGCGCTGGGTGAGAAAGCGGCGGATGCGTTCCTGCATGCGGTTGAAGGCGGTGGCGGCCTTGCGGACTTCGGTGGCACCTTCCGGGCGTATGGCGGCGGTGTCCCGCCCGAGGCCGAAATCCTCCGCGGCTTCGGCGAGGCGGCGGATCGCTTTGACCTGGTTGCGCATGAACAGTGCGGCGATGCCGAACAGCAAGACGGAGCTGCCGCCGAGCCACACCACGTAGAGATAGATCTCGCTGGTGTAGAGGCGCTTGCGGGGCGCCTCCACGTGCAGGACGCCGCCGGCGCCGACGTTGGGGGGAAGCTGGACGTCGATCAGGACGGAGGTGGGGTCCGTTGTCCAGTCCATGGCGAAGGGGAGGCGGACGCGTTCGCTGAGTGCGACGGCAAGGTCGTCGTCCATGGGGCCGAGGATGTTTACCTTGGAGCCTTGGACCAGGCGGGCGCCGGGGCGGACATGCATGCGCAGTTCGAAGTCCGTGAGGCTGGTGTGGAGGATCCAGGCCTGATCGCCCGCATCGTTGGTGGATTGCAGGAGGCGGATGGTCTGGGCGATTTCACCTGCGACGGCGCCGGAGAGGCGGCGGGAGATCAGGTTGAGGTGGCTGCCGTAGAAGATCAGCAGCGCGACCGCCTGGACCACCAGGAGCGGGATGAGGATGATGAGAAGGGAGCGGCCGAGCAGGCTGCGCGGCAAGATTTTGCGGACGGGGCGTTCCCAGGTGGCGGCGATGCGGGTCACGCAGCGGGTCCAATAGACAAATGTTTTTGGGTTCTTTTTTTCAAAAAAGAACAGCTCCTTTCTTTGTCACGTGCCGGGCTTCAACACATACCCCCGCCCCCGCACCGTATGCAGAAACCGCGGCTCGCGCGGGTCCGACTCGATCTTGCGGCGCAGGCGGGTGACCTGGACGTCGATGGCGCGCTCGCCGGTCTCGTCCATGCCGAGGGCAGCGGCGATGTCCTCGCGGGTGAAGACTTCGTTCGGGCGGGCGGCCAGGGCAGCGAGCAGGGCGCTTTCGCCGCCGGTGAGGTGGAGCGGGCCGTCGGGGCCGGAGAGTTCGGCGCGGGCGGGGTCGAAACTGAGCGGGCCGAGGCGGAGTGGGCCCGATGGGGCTTCGGCGGCGATGCTGGCGGAGCGGCGGAGCATGGCGCGCAGCCGGAGGACGAGTTCGCGGGGTTCGAAGGGTTTGCCGAGGTAGTCGTCCGCGCCGCTTTCGAAGCCGGCGATGCGGTCCTCCGGGGCGCCGCGGGCGGTGAGCAGGAGAATAGGGACGCCGGCGCGTTCGGCGCGGAGCGCGGCGGTGAGTGCCAAGCCGGTTTCGCCCGGCATCATCACGTCCAGCACGAGGGCGTCGGGTGCGAGGAAGCGCATCTTGTCCCGCGCGTCGGCGGCGTGGCTGGCGATGCTCACCCGAAAACCGTTTTCCGAGAGGTAGCGGCTGAGGAGGGTGCGGAGGCGGGCGTCGTCATCGACCACCAGGATGTGAGCGTCTTCCGTCATGGGCGTGGGGCGTTGGCGACGGCTTGGAGGACGCGGCGAAAGCCGTCCACGGCGGGGCCGCCGGCTTCACGGTAGGCGGAGAGCAGGCGTTCGCGCTGGCGGTCGAACAGGCGGCGTTCCAGCGCCTCGCCGGCTGGGGTGAGGCGCAGGAGGCGCTGGCGGCGGTCCGTGCGGCCGGTGGTGAGGCTGACGAGGTTGCGCTGCTGGAGGATGGCGAGGACGCGGGCGAGGCTCTGCTTGGTGATGGCCAGGACGGACAGGAGGTCACTGACGGTCATGCCCGGGGTGCGGCCGATGAAGTGGAGTGCCCTGTGGTGGGCGCGGCCGAGGCCGGCTTCGTCCAGGATGGGATCCACGCAGGCGGAGAAGTCCCGCCAGGCGAGGAAGAGCATGTCCTGCGCCTGGCGAATTTGTTCTTCGCGCAGGAAGAGCAGGCTGGCGCCGGCGGGGGTGGGGCTGCCGGATTTGAGGTGACTCTCCAGTTCCGGCATGGCTCCCCCGCTCAAATGGACAGACAATCTGCCTTATCTTTTAACGCCGGATGGGTTTGGATGGCACGCGAGATTTCAACCCGAGCATAGAGTGGCCTCATGGCACTGATACCGATGGACGACCGCGACGGCATGATCTGGTGGGATGGCGCGCTGGTGCCGTGGCGGGAGGCCAAGCTGCATGTGCTGACCCACGGGCTGCATTATGCCAGCGCGGTGTTCGAGGGCGAGCGGGCCTACGCCGGGCATATCTTCAAGCTGCGCGAGCATACCGACCGGCTGATCGCGTCCGGGCGCATTCTTGGCTTCGAGATCCCATGGACGGCGGAGCAGATTGACACCGCGTGCATCGAGACGCTGGCGGCCAACGGGCTGACGGAGGGGTATTTGCGGCCGCTGGCGTGGCGGGGGTCCGAGATGCTGGCGGTGTCTGCGCAGAACACGAAGATCCATCTGGCAATCGCGTGCTGGGAGTGGCCGGCGTATTTCACCGGGGACCGGATGGCCGGCATCAAGCTGGCCTGGGCGGACTGGCGCCGGCCTGACCCGAGGACGGCGCCTACGGCGAGCAAGGCGACAGGCAATTACATGACCGGGACACTGTCCAAGCATAAGGCGGAGGCGGAAGGCTGCGCGGATGCGATGATGCTGGATTACCGCGGGCAGCTGGCCGAAGCGACCGGGGCGAACGCGTTCTTCGTGATCGACGGGGTGATGCATACGCCAACGCCGGATTGTTTCTTGGATGGCATTACCCGGCGCGCGGTGATGGGACTGGCACGCCGGCGGCAGATTCCCGTGATCGAACGGGCGATGCAGCCCGACGAGCTGAGCCAGGTCAGTGAGGTGTTCCTGGCGGGGACGGCGGCCGAGGTGACGCCGGTGCGCCAGATCGGCGAGCATCATTTCTCGCCCGGACAAATCACCCGGACGCTGGTGGAAGACTATACGGCGCTGGTGCGGATGAGCCCGGCGGAGGTCGCCGCGAGGCTGGATCCCCACGCACTGGCGGCCTGAGAGCAGAGACCGCCACGCCGGGTCCAGCCCGCGCCGCCATGTCCCGGACGATTGAGACGCCGATCGACTACGGCCTTGCGGCAGAGGCCTACGACGCGCATCGCCAGGGCTTTCCGGCGGAATTCTACCGCCGGCTGCAGGCGCTGCGCATCGGGGTGCCGGCACAGCGGCTGCTGGATCTGGGCACCGGCACGGGGCTGATGGCGCGCGAGTTCGCGCGGCGCGGCTGCCTGGTGACGGGAGTGGATATCTCGCGGCCTCTGCTGGCGCTGGCCGAGCGGGCCAACGCACGCGAAGTGGTGCGTCCGACCTATCTGTGCGGGCGCGCGGAGGCGACCGGGCTTGCGGATGCGAGCTTCGATGTGGTGGCGGCGGGAACAGCCTGGCATCTGTTCAACCGGCTGGCTGCGGCAAAGGAGGCACGGCGGCTGCTGCGGCCCAACGGAATGCTGCTGATTGCGCATCTGGACTGGCATACGGCGCCGGGCACGGTGGCGGCCGCGACCTTGCGGTTGCTGGAACGCTACGGGCCAGGAGAGTCCGCGCCGAGCAGTTTCGTGTTTCCGGCCTGGGCGTATGAGCTGACAGTGGCGGGGTTTGCGCAGTGGGAGCTGTTCGGGTTCACGGTGACGCTGGATTATACGCCGGCGGCCTGGCGGGGGCGCGTGCGGGCGAGCCACAGGGGGGCGCCTTCGATGGATGCGCCGGCGCTGGCGACGTTCGATGCGGCGCTGGGGCGGATGCTGGCGCGGCATTTTTCGGGGGCGGTGCTGGGGGTGGAGCATAGGGTGTTTGGGTTGGTGGCGAAGTAGGAAAGGCAAGGCCTTCTGTTTTGAAAAAAAGAAGCAAAAAACTTTTGCGCATGAGGAGTTGGCGATGACGGAGTATGTGGTGCCCGAGGTTTGGGTTGCGCCGGCGGAGTCAGGCGGGCGGTTCGCGAATATCAATCGGCCGGTGAGCGGGGCGACGCATGAGAAGGCGCTGCCGGTGGGCGAGCATCCCCTGCAGCTTTATTCTCAGGCGACGCCGAATGGCGTGAAGGTGACGCTGATGCTGGAGGAGCTGCTGGCGGCAGGGCACAGCGGCGCCGAGTACGATGCGTGGCTGATCGAAATCTCCAAGGGCGATCAGTTCGGCAGCGGGTTCGTGGCGCTGAATCCGAATTCCAAAATCCCGACATTGCAGGACAGGAGCGGGCCGGAGCCGATCCGGGTGTTCGAGTCCGGCGCGATCCTGCTGTATCTGGCGGAGAAGTTTGGTGCATTCCTGCCGACGGATAAGAGCCGCGCGGAATGCTTGTCCTGGCTATTCTGGCAGGTGGGATCAGGGCCTTATCTGGGCGGCGGGTTTGGGCATTTCTATGTGTATGCGCCTGAGAAAATCCAGTATGCGATCGACCGGTTTGCGATGGAGGCCAAGCGCCAGCTGGATGTGCTGGACCGGCGGCTGGGGGAGAGCGAATACATTGCAGGCCCGGACTACACGATTGCCGATATGGCGATCTGGCCGTGGTATGGCGCGCTTATGAAGGGCAGGCTGTATGGCGAGTCCGCTAAATTCCTGGCTGTGCAGGACTACGCGCATTTGAGCCGCTGGACGGAAACGATTGGCAACCGGCCGGCGGCCAAGCGTGGGGTGATGGTGAACAAGACAAGTGGTGAGCCGAGCACGCAATTGCGGGAACGGCATGCGGCCGCGGATTTCGAGACGCGGACACAGGATAAAATCGGCGAGAGTGCGCCGCAGGCGTGAAGAGAAAGCCAGCAGGTTAATCGGCAGGTAGTGAGGATCGATACCGGGCGCGAGCCTCCAATTTCCTGCAAATACGTTTGTTCGGCGACTATGACCGATACCAGAACGCCACGACCGGTGTCGATCCGGCTCGGTGTGTCTGCTCCCGTTTTGCCTGACGGGGACAGGCGAATCACTTCCGGCGGGGGGTGCATTGGGGGCGGTCAGGCAAGCCAGTTTTCGACGTGCAGGCCCTGGACGCGTCTGAACTCGGCTGCATTGGCCGTGACCAGGATTGCGCCGAGCGTGCGGGCGTGGGCGGCGATCAGCAGGTCAAGGGGGCCGATGATGTTGTCCGATGCGGTCAGCTCCGCGCGGATTGCGGCGTATGTCAGGTGCGCGGGTGACTTGAAATCGACTACCTCGACGGTGTCCAAGGCGCCTTCAACACGCGCTTTCATGCGGGGTGAGGCGATTTTGGCGGCGCCAAAATGCAGCTCGCACGCTGTGATGATGCTGACACAAAGGTCAGCGTCGCCGCGGCTGAGCAGTCTGGCCGCGATGCGGCCGACCGGGTTGCGAATGAGGTCGGAGACGATGTTCGTATCGAGCATCGTCAGGGTCATTCGCCGAGATCGACCTCTTGCTGGGGTCCGTAGCCTTCGTCACGCGGCGGGAACTCCTCGCCGATGGGGTCGAGCGTGGCGAGGAAGGCGATCAGGCTTTTGCGACGGACTGGCTTGATGATGAGGTTTTCGCCGTCCTGGATAATGATGGCGCGGTCGCCAGGGAGTTCCATGCCGACGGGGATGCGGACGGCCTGATTGCGGCCGTTGCGGAAGAGGCTGACCTGTCGGGCGTTTGGCATAGGCCGGCGCTAGGAGGGTCGTAACGTTCCCGCAGTCGGGTCTACTAGACAAAAGTTTTTTGGTTCTTTTTTTCAAAAAAGAACTGCTTGCCTTGCCTTAAATCGCCACCCTGACGCCCAGCTCCACAACCCTGTCACTCGGGATGCGGAAGAATTCCGTGGCCGGGACGGCGTTGCGGGCCATGATGAGGAAGAGCCAGAGGCGCCAAAGGGAGAGTTTGGGGGCCATGGCGCGGACCAGGACTTCGCGGCCGAGGAAGTAGCTGACCTGCATGGGGTCATACGCCACGCCGCGGGAGGACAGATCCTCCAGTGCGCGGGGGACGTTAGGGCTTTCCATGAAGCCGTAGCGGAGGAGCACGCGGTGGATGCCGGGGGCGAGCTCGATGACTTCCGTGCGGCGGTTGGGGCCGGCTTCTGGTTCGTCCAGGGTGGAGACGGTGACGAACAGGACGCGTTCGTGCAGGACCTTGTTGTGCTTGAGGTTATGCAGGAGGGCGGCGGGGACGTAATCCGGGTTGCCGGTGAGGAAGACGGCGAGGCCCGGCACGCGGATGGTGCGCGACTGGGGAAGGCGGGCGAGGAAACTGGCCAGCGGCAGACTGTCCTGTTTCCAGCGGCTGAACATCAGGTTCCGGCCCTGTTTCCAGGTGGTCATCATTGCCATCAGCGCCAGGCCGAGGGCGAGCGGGACCCAGCCGCCCTGGAGCACCTTGAGCGTGTTGGCGGCGAAGAAGACGCCATCGATCAGAAAGAAGCCGCCCCAGACGGCCATGGCCAACCAGCGTGGCCAGCCATATTGGCGGCGGAAGACGATGGAGGCGAGGAAGCAGGTGCAGAGGAAGGTGCCGGTGACGGCGATGCCGTAGGCCGAGGCCAGCGCGTCGCTGGAGCGGAAGGTGAGGACCAGGACCAGCACGCCGATCATGAGGGCGGTGTTCACCTGCGGGATGAAGATCTGGCCTTCCTCCATGGTGCTGGTGTGGCGGACGGTGAGGCGGGGCAGGAAGCCGAGCTGCATGCATTGGCGGGCGATGGAGTAGGCGCCGGAGATCAGCGCCTGGCTGGCGATGACGGTGGCCATGGTGGCGAGCAGCACGAGCGGCAGGCGCAGCCATTCCGGGCCGAGCAGGAAGAACGGGTTTTCCGCGGCGAGCCGGTTCGAGATGACGAGAGCGCCCTGACCGAAATAGTTCATCACCAGGCAGGGCAACACGAAGAACAGCCACGCCCAGCGGATGGGTTGGGCGCCGAAATGGCCCATATCCGCGTAGAGCGCTTCCGCGCCGGTGACGGAGAGGACGACGGCGCCGAGGGCCACGAAGGCAGCCCAGCCGTGATGCAGGCAGAAGATGACGCCGTGCTGGGGCGCCATGGCCTGCAGGACAACGGGGACGTGAGCGATTTCGATGGCACCCAGGATGCCGATTGTGGCGAACCAGACCACCATGACGGGCCCGAAGATGCGCCCCACCAGGCCGGTGCCGCGGGATTGCACAGCGAAGAGCAGGACGATGATCACCACCGAGATGGGGATGACCACTTCCTGCGCCTGGGGGATGGTGACTTCCAGGCCTTCGACGGCGGAGAGCACGGAGACGGCCGGCGTGATGACGCCGTCACCGAAGAACAGGCAGGCGCCGCCGATGCCGATGAGTGCGACGGCGCGGTGCAGACGGGGGCTGGTGACGACCCGCTGGGCCAGGGCCATGAGCGCCAGGATGCCGCCCTCGCCCCGGTTGTCCGCACGCATGACGAGGAGGACGTATTTAATGGTGACGATGAGGATGAGGGACCAGAAGATCAGGCTGAGGCAGCCGATGATCTCGCCGTTGCTGACCGTGTGGCCGCCGACCAGCGCGAGCGTGGCTTTCAGGGCATAGAGCGGGCTGGTGCCGATATCACCGTAGACCACGCCGAGGACGCCGATGAGGGCGCCGAGCTTGGGCGGGCCGCGGTGGTGCTTCGCGGCGTCGGCGTGGGAGAGCTGGTTCATGGCGGGCCGGCTCTACGATGGTGGGGGGAGATAAGGAAGGCCTTCTTTGTGGGGTGAAAGCCGCAAAAAAGCTGGGGTGCGGCGCCTTTTGTGATTTTGAACGGGTGGTTCATGGCCGCCGCGTGGATGCCCGGATCAAGCCGGGGCCTGACGGTGGTTGTTTGGGACAGGAGGTATTTTAGCGGTGCCCGAAGATGGCGGTGCCGACGCGGACGTGGGTGGCGCCGTGGGCGACGGCGGTTTCGAAATCGCCGGACATGCCCATCGAGAGGGTGTGGAGGCCGTGCGCCGCGGCGAGGCGGGCCAGGTGCTTGAAATGCGGGATGGGATCCTGATCGGCGGGCGGGATGCACATCAGGCCTTTGAGCGATGCGCCGAAGCGGTTTTGGCAGGCGCGTATGAAGGCGTCGGCGTCTTCCTTGGAGATGCCGGATTTTTGCGGTTCGTCGCCGGTGTTGACCTGGATGAGGAGGTCCGGAAGGCGGCCGGCGCGGTCCGCGGCGGTGGCGATGGCGTCGGCGAGTTTCGGGCGATCCAGGCTTTCGATCATGTCCGCGATGCGGACGGCCTCCTCCGCCTTATTGGTTTGCAGGCCGCCGATGAGGTGGAGCCGGAGGGCAGGATTGGCGGCGCGGAGGGGACCGAATTTGGCGGCGGCTTCCTGGACCCGGTTTTCGCCGAACACGGTTTGATTGCAGGCCAGGGCGGCCTGGACGAGCTCGGCGGGGTGGGTTTTGGAGACGGCCACCAGGGTGACGCTGTCCGGCGCGCGGCCGGCCTGGGCGGCGGCGGCGGCGATGCGGGCGCGGATGGCGGCCAGTGCGGCGGCGATGGGGTTCGACGTGGTCATTGCGGAGGCATGGTGGGCGTAGGGGGTGGGGTCAAGGCGTGCTTGGCGGGACGGGCGTCTGCGGTTAGGAAGGGCGCGTGCCGGCGATAGCGCCGGATGGTGATCATCAGGATATCATGGCCCGTTTCGTGACATTTGCCCGGCTGCTGCCGGCGGCTGGTCTTCTGCCGGTGCTGCTGGCCGGATGCGGCGGCGGCGGCGACAAGGGGTCCGCCAGGCCGTTGGCCGACAGCGGCTACACCGATCCCTCCGGGCTGACGCCGCCGGCGATCGTGCCGGGCAAGTCCGGCACGAACCGGCAGCAGGAAGCGGATGCGGGGCTGCAGGTGAACAAATATCTGTGGCGCGGGGCACTGGAGACGCTGGGGTTCATGCCGTTCGCGTCGGCGGATCCGTTCGGCGGGGTGATCGTAACGGACTGGTATGCGCCGCCGACCACGCAGGGCGAGCGTTTCAAGGCGACGGCGTATGTGCTGGGGCGGCAGTTGCGCGCGGACGGCGTGAAGGTGACGATTTTCCGCCAGACGCGTGATGGCGGGCAGTGGGTTGACGCGCCGGCCAGCCCCAACACCGCCACGGAAATCGAGGGGAAGATTTTGGCGCGGGCGCGCGAGTTGCGGGCGCAGGGCGTTAATTAGGGGAAGGAAGGACTTCTTTTTTGAAAAAAAGAAGCAAAAAACTTTTACGA
>CAZZYR010000018.1:0-1493 GCA_964658235.1 uncultured Acetobacteraceae bacterium
GAGGGCAGCCGCGGGTTTGCGCCGCGTTCCCGAACACCGAGGTCTTGGGCGAAGCATAGCAGTTCTTTCTTGAAAAAAAGAACCAAAAAACTTTTATCTATTGGGCCCGTGGCGTTTCCACCGTCGGGTGCAACTGGACAAAAGTTTTTTGCTTCTTTTTTTCAAAAAAGAAGGCCTTAAACCGAAAAATACTTCGCGTGCGGATTAACCACCACAATCGCACTCGTGCTCTGCTCAGGATGCAACTGCGACTCATCGGACAGTGACACCCCGATCCGCTCCGCGTCCAGCAGGCTTAGCAGCATGTTCTGATCCTCCACCCGCGGACAGGCCGGATAGCCGAACGAGTAGCGTGAGCCGCGATAGCCTTGTGACAGCATCTTTTCCAGGTCACGGTCATCCTCGCCGGCAAAGCCCAACTCGGCGCGGATGCGCTTGTGGACGTATTCCGCCATCGCCTCGGCCATTTCCACGCTGAGGCCGTGCAAGTAGAGATAATCCTGGTAGCGGTTATCCTCGAACCAGATTCGCGCCGTGTCACTGGCGGCCTGGCCTACGGTTACGACCTGGAGACCGATCACGTCACGCTCGGCTTCGTCCACGTCGCGGAAGAAATCGGCGATGCATTCGCCGTCCTCCTTTGGCTGGCGCGGGAGGGCGAAGCGCGCCAATTCCGTCTCACCGTCCTCGGCGAAGAGGAGAAGGTCGTTTCCCTGGCCCGCGGCTTTCCAATAGCCGTAGATGGCTTGCGGCTTGAGGATGTCCTCGGCGTCGCAGATGGCCAGCATGCGCTTCATGATCGGGCGGAGCTCCTGCTTCGCCCAGCCAAGGAAGTCATCCAGATTCTTGCCCTGTTTCCGGAAACCCCATTGGAACTGATAGAGGCTGCGTTCATTCAGGAATGGGACCACGGCCTTGGCCGGCGCTTCGATCACGCGCGCGCCCCAGAAGGGCGGCGTCACCACAGGCACATCCTGAGTCAAACGCTTGCGGCGGGCACAGACAGCGGCAACGTCGATTGGGCGCCAGGCGCGCTCATCGGCTTTGCCAAGGCTGCGCTTGGTGTTTTTCGCTTTGCCGCTGCGCTTGGCTTGCAATGCGGAGAGGTAGTCGTCGAACCCGTTGCCGGTCACGCGGTCCATCAAGTGCAAGCCATCAAAGGCGTCGCGTGCATAGGCGACGCGGCCGGAGGCGTAGGCGGCCACGCAATCCTCTTCGACATAATTGCGGGTGAGCGCGGCGCCGCCCAGCAGCACCGGGATCTCCAGACCCTGGCGGCTCATCTCCTCCAGGTTTTCGCGCATGATCACGGTGGATTTCACCAGAAGGCCGCTCATGCCGATGGCGTGGGCGCGATGTTCCTTCGCGGCTTCGACCATGTCCGCCAGTTTTACCTTGATGCCGAGATTGACCACGCGGTAGCCGTTATTGGTCAGGATGATATCGACCAGGTTCTTGCCGATGTCGTGCACGTCCCCCTTCACGGTGGCCAG
>CAZZYR010000018.1:1593-13680 GCA_964658235.1 uncultured Acetobacteraceae bacterium
CGGTCCGCGAAGATCTCCAGCATGCGCTGCAACGGATCGTAGCCTTCCCGGCGGCGATCGAAGATCAGGTCTTCGGCCACCTCCACTTCTTCGGCGGCGATGAGATGCAGCGGGCGGATTTTGCTGACATGCACGATGGCGCCCGTCATGCCGGCGCGCACGGCGTGATCGAGGAACACGGAGTTCAGCACGGCGCGGGCGGCCGGGTTGAGGCCGAAGCTGACGTTGGACAGGCCGAGGATGATCTGGATGTCCGGAAAGCGCTCGCGGATCATCTTGATCCCGTCCAGCGTCCACATGGCCAGCTTGCGGTCGTCCTCGTTGCCTGTCGCCACCGTGAATGTCAGTGGATCGATGAGCAGGTCACTCTGCGGGAGGCCGAATTTGCCGCAGGCGAAATCGACCAGCCGCTCGGCGATCTTCAGCTTGTCATCCGCGGTCTTGGCCATGCCGGTCTCGTCGATGGTCAGCGCGATCACGGCGGCGCCGAATTTTTTCGCCAGCTTGAGCCGGTCTTCGGCGGCGCCTTCGCCGTCCTCGAAATTGATCGAGTTGATGATCGGCTTGCCGCCATGCAGCTTCAGCGCGGATTCGATCACCGGCGTCTCGGTGCTGTCGATCACCAGGGGCACGTTCACGGAGTTGGTGAAACGTCGGATCACCTCGTCCATTTCATATTTTTCGTCGCGCCCCACGAAGGCGGTGCACACGTCCAGCGAGTTTGAGCCTTCGGCGGCTTGTTCGCGCCCCACGCTGACGCAGCCATCCCAGTCGCCGGCTTCCTGCAATTCACGCCATTTCTTGGATCCGTTGGCGTTGCAGCGCTCGCCGATCGAGAAAAAGCTGTTGTCCTGGCGCAAGGGTGTCGCGCTGTAGAGGCTGGCCACGCTCGGCACCCAGACGCTGGTCCGGCGCACCGGCGTGGGCCGGAAGCCTGCGCCGCGCCGGCGCAGCATGGCATCCAGGGCCTGGATATGCGGCACATCGGTGCCGCAGCAGCCGCCGATCAGATTGAGTCCGTCTTCCTCCACGAAGCGTTCCACCCAGCTCGCCATCGCGTCCGCGCCAAGCGGGTAGCGGGTGGCGCCATCGACCAGCTCCGGCAGTCCGGCATTCGGCTGCACGCTGATCAGGCCGGGCCAGTTGCTGGACAGCCAGCGGACATGCTCGGCCATTTCCTGTGGGCCAGTGGCACAGTTCAGGCCGATCAACGGGACATCCAGCGCGTGGATCACGGTGGCGGCGGTGGCGATGTCCGGCCCCACCAGCAGGGTGCCGGTGGTCTCCACCGTCACCTGCACGAAGATGGGCGTGTCGCGCTTAACTTCCGCGCGCGCGATCTTGGCGGCGTTCACCGCCGCCTTGATCTGCAGCGTGTCCTGGCACGTCTCGATCAGGAACGCGTCCACGTTGCCATCCATCAGGCCGCGGCATTGCTCCGTCAGGCCTGCCTCCAGCGTGTCGTAATCGATATTTCCTAGGCTGGGCAGCTTCGTCCCCGGCCCCACCCCGCCCAGAACCCACCTGTGCCGGTCATCGGAAAATTCATCGGCCACTTCGCGCGCCAGCTGGGCGGCAATCCTGTTGATCTCGCGCGCACGCGCCTCCAGCCCGAACTCGCCGAGCGTGATGGGCGAGGCGCCGAAGGTGTTGGTTTCCACCATGTCCGCGCCGGCGGCGAAATACCCGCGCGCGATGTCCCGCACCAGATCAGGGCGGGACAAATTCAGCACGTCCGTGCAGTTTTCCTGGCCCCAGTAGTCGCGCTCCGTGTCCAGATCCATGGACTGGACGCGGCTGCCTGTGCCGCCATCGCACAGCAAAACCTGATCACGCAGCGCATCGAGCAAATGGGGACGGGTCACGTTACAGCCTCTTCGAAAATTTCATGGCCCTGCCTGGCACTTGCCACGCTCTGCCAGATACGCACGCGCAGTCCGTCCCGGCCCGGCTGATCCACGCCCACCGGCGGTGCCGCGGAAAGTCCAGCCTCAGCCAGCAGCCTTTGCATGGACGTGTCGGAAAATCCCAGGGCGCGGTGGCCCATTTGCGCCGCGGTGGCGCGCGCGTCGTGCGGCGCAAGATCAACCACCACCAAGATGCCCCCAGGCGCCAGAACCCGCCGCGCTTCCGCCAGTGCTGCCGCCGGCTCCTCAGCGTAATGCAGCACCATCTGCAGCAGCACCACGTCGAACCCCGCATCCGGCAACGGCAGCGCATACATGTCGGCCTGCCGCACGCTGCAATGCGCGTAATCCGGGCTGGCCAGCCGAACCCGCGCCAGCGCCAGCATTGTCCGGCTGGCATCCACGCCCAGGGCGGCATCCGCGCGCGGCGCCAGCACTTCCAGCAGCCGGCCGGTTCCGGTGCCGATGTCCAGCACCCGGCCAAGCCGTCCGCGGGGCAGCACGTCCAGCAGCAGGGCCTCCACCGCATCGGCCGGCAGCGCCAGCGCGCGCATTTCGTCCCAATCGGCGCCCTGCAGCCGGAATTTTTCGCTTGCCGCGCGCGCCCGCTCGGCCAGCACCCGCGCGGCGCCGCGGCGGTCCGCCGCCAGAAGCGGGTCGGAGTCCGGGAGGCGCCGCAGGATGTCGCGCGCCAGTGCGCCCGGCTCGCCTTGCGCCAGCACGAACCACGCGCTCGCTCCCTCCCGCGCCCGGACCAGCAGCCCCGCCTCGCAGAGGAGCTTCAGGTGACGGGACAGGCGTGGCTGGCTTTGTCCCAGGATTTCGCAGAAGTCGTTGACGCAAAAAGCTCCGCGCGCGGCCAATGCCAGAAGGCGCAAGCGCGTGGGATCGGCCGCGGCGGCCAAACTGGTGAGGAGGCTCTCCATCAAGCTTGCATAAATATATAAGGCTAACTTTATATCAACCCATGCCCGCCTTCCTAGACGCTCGGATCCCGGTCCTGATCGCTTCTGCCGATGATGCCGGCCCGCAGGACGCCATCCTTGCGGAGGGCAAGGCATTCCTCGTTTCTGAGCATGCACCCGGCTGCGCCTGCTGTCCGCCGCGCAGCGGCGCGGGACGCGCCTTATCCGCTTTGCTGCAGGACCGTGCCCGCGGGCACGTGCCATTTTTCACGCGCGTGATCGCTGTTCCGGCCACGCCATCCGGGCGGGCGGAGATCGAGGCTGCGCTGCGGTCGGACCCGGTCGCCTCGGCCTGTTTCAGGCTGGCCTGACGTTAGGCGGGCATGATCCGCGCAGGGGGCGCGGCCGGCACATCCCTGTCGCCCGTGCCGAGCGGCCGCTGCATGATCACCACGTCCAGCCAGCGGCCGAATTTGACGCCGCAGGCCCGCATCACGCCCGCGCGTTGGAACCCGAGGCTGGCATGCATGCCGATCGAGCCGATGTTGTCGCTGTCGCCGATCAACGCCAGCATCTGCCGATAGCCCCGCGCCTCGGCCAGTCGGAGCAACTCCGCGACCAGGCCCTTGCCCACCCCCATGCCGCGCACGTCCTCGCGGACATAGACGCTGTCCTCCACCGTCCAGTCATAGGCGCTGCGGTGGCGAAACGCGCCGTAATAGCCGTAACCCAGGATCCCCGTGGCGTCGCGCGCCACCACCCAGTCATGGCCAGCCGCCACGCCGGCCGCGTGGCGCGCCGCCATCTGCTCGATGCTGGGGGGAATCTCCTCGAACGTGCCGGTGCCGGCCAGCACGTGATGCGCGTAGATCGACTGGATGTCCGCCAAGTCCGGCTGTTGGGCAATCTGTATCTGCACGCGCGCTCTCCGGGGGGCTGTCCATTAAACGACACGCGTGCGGAACAGGCCACCCGGCGGCGCGAAAATTATGCCCCTCTGAACCATCCCGTGGTAGAGAGTACCCGCGCAGTTCACCCGCGGGGCGCTTTTTCTCCAGCCGATCCTGGAGTTCCGCCCTGGAGTTCGGCGTGAGCCGGCCGCATAAGCGGCGGCCCGGATGACGCCATCGACCAGATCACCGACCGAGACTCACACCCAGAGGGACGCCCGTGACAGAGACCAGCCTGAACTTGGATGGCGAGCCCCTCCGCATTGAGTCCGATCTTGGCGAGACCCTGACGCCGACCGAGCTTCGCCTGCGCGCTGTTGCCGCGGCGGCCCGGTTCCACGGCGTGGATCTGGACATGGGCGAGTATCGTGGTCCGGTGGGCGAGCCGTATCCGTCGCCTGCGTCCCTGGTGAAATTTCTCCGGGACCAGGGAATGAGCGCGCGCGCGCTTCGGCTGGTCTGGAAGAACCTCTTCCGCTTCAAGGATGCCGCCCCGGTGGTGCTGCTCCTGAAGGACGGCACTGCCGGCCTGGTGGTGGGCGCCGACGTCACACGAGACGTTGTGTGGCTGAAAAGCCCCACGTCGCGCGATGGAGAGCCGCCGGTTGCGGTGGACCGTCTGCGGCTGGAGCAGGCCTGGGACGGCGAGGTCATCCTCGTCAAGCGACCCTATGGCCAGGGCGAGGGCGAGGCTCCGTTCACGCTTGGCTGGATTTTCGGCAAGGTGATGGAGGAGAAGCGCTTCCTCGTCCAGATTGGCTACGCCTCGGTCGTCATTTCCATCCTGCAGATCCTGCCGGCGCTGATGGTGATGGCGACCATCGACCGCGTGCTGGAATATAATTCCATGTCCACCTTCACGCTGCTCACGTCCCTCATGGCCGTGATGATGGCGTTCGAGATGGTGCTGGGCTGGGCGCGGCGCGAGCTTGTCCTGGTATTGTCCGCGCGGATGGACGTGCGGCTGAACCTGCACGTGTTCGGCCGGTTGCTGGCGTTGCCGCTGGACTTCTTCGAACGCAGCCAGGCGGGTGAGACCATATCGCGCCTGCGGGAAATATTCCGCGTGCGCGAATTCCTCACCGGCAAGCTGCTCTACACTTTCCTGGATGGCATCACCCTGATCGTGATGCTGCCGTTCCTGTTCTACATGGAGCCCACGCTGGCCTGGGTGGCCTGCGCGGTGGCCGGACTGATTGCCCTGATCATCATCATCTTCTTGCGCCCCGTCGGGTCGCTGATCGCCATTGCCATCGGGGCCGAGCACAAGAAGAGCGCGGTGATGTCGGAAACGGTGTACGGTATCCGCACCGTCAAGTCGCTCGCTCTGGAGCCGCAGCAGAAGGTGATCTGGGACGAGCGCGTGGCCGATGCCGGACGGTGGCGCCTTGCCGCCGGCCGCCTGGCCAACTGGCCACAGACGCTGATCGATCCGCTGCAGACGTTCATGTCGCGCGGCGTGGTATTGTTCGGCGCCTATTTGGCGCTCCAGAACGACACCACCGTGGACAAAGGCGGGCTGGTCGCTTTCATGATCCTGTCCGGTCGTGTAGCCGGGCCGCTGGTGGGATTTGCCCGCCTGCTGGAAGATTTCCATGAGGTGCGGACAGCTGTTGGCCAGATTGCCAAGGTGCTGAATAACCCAACCGAAACCCGTGCCCAGACGGACGGCATGCGTCCCCGGTTCGAAGGCCAGGTAACGTTTGAGGATGTGACGTTCACCTATCCGCTCGGCCAACGGCCCGCGCTCAACAAGGTCAGTTTCTCGGTCCCCCCTGGCACCATGCTCGGCCTGGTCGGCCGCTCAGGCTCGGGCAAATCCACCATCACAAGGCTGCTGCAGGGCATCAACCGCGAGTATTCCGGCGCTGTCCGGATCGACGGGGCCGAGCTGCGGGAAATCAACCTGTCCCACCTGCGCCGCAGCTTCGGCGTGGTTCTGCAGGACAACTTCCTCTTTCGCGGCACGGTGAAGGACAACATCACGGCCGGGCGGGCGGGCCTGACGCTGGAGGATGCGGTCCGTGCGGCGCGCCTGGCTGGCGCCGAAGAGTTCATCGAGCGCATGCCGCAGGGTTACGACACCTGGATCGAGGAAGGCTCCGCCAACATCTCAGGCGGCCAGCGCCAGCGCTTGGCCATTGCCCGCGCTCTGATCACCAACCCGCGCATCATGATCCTGGACGAAGCGACCTCCGCGTTGGATCCGGAGAGCGAGGCGCTAGTGAACGCCAACCTCACACGCATCGGCAAGGGCCGCACGATGGTGATCGTATCCCACCGTCTATCCAGCCTGGTGAATTGCGACCTGATCATGGTCATGGATAGCGGCACCGTGGTTGACGTGGCACCGCATGACGTTCTGCTGGACCGCTGCTCCATCTATCGCATGCTGTGGAACCAGCAGAACCGCCATATCGATCCGGTCCGCGCGGCCGCCGCCCTGGCGCAGGGAGAGTAAGCCATGTCCATCACCACGAGCGCGCCGGCACGCACCACGCCGGGACCCCAGCCGGAGGAGCCGGGCGGCCGCCGCGGCTGGCTGTCCTTCAGCCGCAGCCGCAGCGTGAAAGACACGACGCCGTCTGCCATGCTGGAGTTCTATTCTCCGTCCACCGCACTGGCCACCACGCCAGCCAAGCCGGCTGCGCGGAACACCGTGCTGCTGATCGGCTCGATGGTCGCCATCATCTTTGTGCTGTTCTACTACCTCCCGCTGGACCGCATCGTGACGGCGCAGGGCAAGATCGTCTCCATGACGCCGGAGCTTGTGGTGCAGCCGATCAGCACCGCCATCGTCAAGACGATCGCTGTGGCTGCCGGCGATGTGGTGCACAAGGGCCAGTTGCTGGCCCAATTGGATCCCACCTACACGGCGGCGGACAACACCGCCGCGTTGGATCAGGTCGATCGCTACGCGACAGAGATCGATCGGCTGAATGCCGAGAACAAGGGAATGCCCTATCATCCCCACCAGCTCACCCCGGGCGCGCTAGTACAGGAAGGCATCTTCGCGCAGCGGGCATCCGCGCGTGAAGCGGAGCTGCGCTATTACCAGGGTCAGATCGACGCCCAGCACGCGCTGCAGGCCCAGGCGGACGCCAATATCCGCCAATATGCCAAGGAGACTGGCGTGGCCGGCGATGTTGAGAAGATGCGCGTCCAGTTGGAACACGATCAGGTTGGCAGCCGCATCGATACGCTGACGGCGGTCAATGCGCGCCTGGAGGCTGAACGCCAGGTGCTGACCAGCGTGCAGCAATCCGAAAACGCCCGGCTGAACGCGGATGCGCTGAAAGGCCAGCTGGACAATTATAACCAGCAATGGTTCGCGGACGTCTCCACCACCATCACTTCGGATTCCGTCCAGCTCGCCACCTATCGGGACCAGTTGGAACACGCTGCCTTGAACAGCAAGCTGATCGATCTGCGTGCCGAGCAGGATTCAACCGTGCTGTCCGTTGCGCCGGTGGCCCCGGGGTCCGTGCTGCAGGCCGGACAGACCTTCTTCACGCTCGTCCCGCTAAACGCGCCGCTGGAAATAGACGCGCAGGCCACCGGTGATGAGGCCGGCTTCATCAACACGGGCCAGCCCGTGGAGCTGAAATTTGCGACCTTCCCCTCCACCGAATTCGGCGAAGGTCATGGCTCGGTGCGCCTCGTGAGTTCGGACAGCTTTTTGACCGGGTCGGGCGGCAGCTCAAGCGGCAGCAGCAGCGGCGGCAGCGCCGGAACCACATCGAACACCGTCTTCACCGGCCAGTCACCGAACAGTCCCTATTTCTACGATGTGCGGGTCACGCTGGACCGTCTGGGCATGCGCCATCTCAGCAAGGACATGCGGGTTGTTCCGGGCATGCCGGTTGAGGCCGACATCAAGGTGGGTGAACGCACCGTGTGGGAATATTTGATCGAACGCGTGCTTCCCATCGTGCAGGAAGGCATGCATGAGCCGAACTGACGCCGCGAGGCCTGCCCGGACATGACGTTCCGGCAGGCTTGCACGCAGGCTTGTGCCGCCCGGACTGCCGCGCGCCGGGCGCGTCGCCTTCCTCTGTTTGACATGCTCTGGTAACATTATTGGTGTTTCTGGATCAGCCCTCCAATATCCGGGTTAACCAACCACACGTGCAGCAGGACCGACGATCAGTATGCTGACGCTAATCGACCGGGTCATTTCGGCGGGCTCACCCGCCGCCGCGCTGAAGCGTGCCATCCAACTTGATGAAGCGGGCCAGCACCGCAGATCCTTTGCCTTGTTCAGCCGCGCGGCACGGGCCGGACTTGCGGAAGCCCAGTTCTGGGTCGGGCGTGCTTATCTCAAAGGGTCCGGCGTTCCGGTCAGCCGACGCGACGGCGCGGCGTGGCTGGAGCGTGCGGCCCAGGCCGGTTGGGTGGAAGCGCAAACCCTGCTGGCGACGCTCTATCTGTATGGCCTGGCTGGAAAAGGCGGCAAGCTTGCCCCTGCAAGCCCGCTCTTTGCGCGCGGCAGCACCACGGCGGCCGATGAGCCGGATTTTCCCGCCGCCTTGTCATGGGCCCGCCGCGGCGCGGAGGGCGGCTCGCCGGAGGCCCAGGCGCTTCTGGGATATATTCTCACCTCCGGCCCGGACGATCTGCGCGACATGGCCGAGGCGGACCAGTGGTATGAGCGCTCCGCAGCAGCAAATTGTCCGCAGGGCCATCTTGGCCGTGGCCTGTCCCTGTTACGCGCCGCCAACGACCAGCCCAGCCATGCATTGGCTGCGGCGGCGCTGAGCAAGGCGGCCGAGGCAGGCCTGCCGACGGCCCTTTATCTTTTGGGCGTCATGCATGAGCGCGGCGCCGGCGTGCCGGCGAGCCAGGAGCTTGCTTCCAGTTTCTACAAGCAGTCGGCTGAGAAGAACGTGCGCAGCGGCCAGGCGCGCTGGGGCCTTGCTTTGCTGGAAGGCCGCGGCATCTCCCGGAACCCGGTGGAGGGCGAATCCTGGCTCCGCCGCGCCGCCAATGCGGGCGACCGGGAAGCGGCTGCCCTGGTTGGCGACATTTACGCGCGGGGCGGGGATCTGCCGCCAAACTACGCCGAAGCCGCCATCTGGTACAACCGCGCCGCGGAAGCCGGCCACGCCGCGTCCGCCCGCGCGCTGGGGCTGCTGTTCCTGACCGGCGCCGGCGTGCACCGGGACCCGGAGGAAGCCGGCCGCTGGTTCCGCCGCGCCGCGGAAGGCGGGGACCGCCAGGCGCAGGCGGACTTGGCGAACCTGCTGCTGTCCGGCAACGGCTCTGCCGAGGATGGCCAGCGCACACGCGAATTGTTCGAACAGGCTGCCGGCTCCGGCGATCTGGTTGCCGCGTTCAACCTGGGCGTCTGCCTGGCCGAGGGCGTGGGCGTGGAGCGCGATGACCGCAGGGCCGTGCTCTGGCTGCGCCGCGCGGCCGATGGCGTGGTCAATGCGCAATATTGGTATGGCAGGATGGTGGCTGAAGGGCGCGGCGTGGAAGCCGATGCGGCCGAGGGCCGCGTATGGATCGCCCGCGCGGCGGCGTCCGGCATGCTAGACGCCGAGGTTGCCTTGGCTGAGATGTGCCTCAACGCCACCGGTGGCCCGCGAGATCACGATGAGGCTTTGCGGCTTTTTCGCAAGGCCGCCGTGGCCGGGCATGTGGGAGCGATGTTCGCCGTCGGCGCCATGCTGGGCGGTGGACATGACATACCGGAGGACCGCGCCGAGGCCCGCGAGTGGTATCGCCGCGCGGCGGAAAAGGGCCATGCCCACGCGCAAATGATGCTGGGACGTTTTCTGGCGCGCGGCCTGGGCGGCGATCCGGATCCGCGCGAGGCGCGCATCTGGCTGGACCGCGCCAAGGCGTCCGGCGTGGAAGAGGCGAGCACGGATCTCGAGCGGTTGGGTCAACCGACGCTCGCGCTCTCCTAGGCAGGCTAGCTCTCTTTTTTTCAAAAAAGAACGCCTTCCTAATGCGCTGGCGTCCCGACCAAACCTCCCGCCCCCGGCCCGAACCGCCCCCGCTCGACCTCCTGCCGCTGCGCGCGCGGGTGGAAGACGCGTGGCGGCGCGGCCGTGAGCCAGGTGGGCTAAAGTGGCTGGAGCGCGCACATCGTCTGGCGCCCGCGGATCAGAACCTCTGCTTCGCATTGGCCGCCGCCCGGCTGCAGGCCGGCCAGCATGCTGCGGCGACCGCCTTGCTTGAACCGATGGCGCAGCGCTTCGGCGGCCAGGCGTGCTGGACCGCGCTGGCCGTCGCCCAGCTTGGCCAGGGCCGTCTGGCGGATGCGGAAAGCGCCGTCCGGTCCGCCTTGGGCGGCAGCGCGCCGGATGAGGTGCTTGCCGGGCTGGCCGCACTGGTGGCGGCTCGCCTTGGGCGCGCGGGCTGGTGCGGGGTGCAGCCGGATGGCGTGCTGTTTGGAAATCTTGAGCCGGCGATGCTGACGCTGCGGCTGGACGGCGGAGTTGTGGCGGCGGTGCCTGGTCCGGACGGCCGGCCCCGGCTGCCGGCAATATGGCGCCATGCTGCGCGGCTGGAGGTGACGCGTGGTGATGAGGAACTGCTCGGCAGTCCCATCGCGCTGGGTGCCATCCGCCGTGTGGAGGGCTTTGCAACGCGCGAGGGCGGCCAGGTTGCGGGTTACGCCTGGCAGCCTGCCTCGCCTGGGCGCGACCCAGTCCTGCGCATCCTGATTGCCGGTGCCGAACACGGCGGGTCGGACACTGAGTTGGCCTGCTTCAAGGCCAAGGAACTGGCTGATGTGGACGGCAGCGTTCCGATGGCGCGGCCCCGCGCGTTCTCTTGCCCAGTCCCGGACGGCGCAACCATCCGCGTGGTGGGCGAGGACGGCAGGGATCTGCTTGGCAGCCCGTTGCCGCCGGCCAATCGGGCGGACGTGCCGGAAGTGCAGGCGTTTGTCTCCGCTGCCGTTCGCCAGCCTTCCCCCGCTTTGCCGGTGGATGTGATCATCCCAGTCTATCGCGGCTTGCGTGCCACGTTGGACTGCCTCGCCACGGTGATGCACACCGTGGCCGCGCCGAACCGCATTGTGGTGGTCAATGATGCGTCTCCGGAACCAGAACTTGTAGCCGCCCTGAGCGAACTTGCCGCGCATGGCGGGATCGAGATGATCGCCACCGGGCCGCCAGGCAGCCCCAATCGCGGCTTTCCCGCGGCCGTCAATGCGGGGCTGCGCGCGGCCGCCGGCCACCATGTAATCTTGCTCAACAGCGATACGCTGGTGGCGCCCGGCTGGCTGGAGATGCTGCGGGATGCTGCCTGCAGCCACACCGATATCGGCACCGCGACGCCGCTCTCCAACGAGGCCAGCATTTTCAGCTATCCCAAATGCGATGGCGGCAACGCAGCGCCGGACCGGGCCGGGACCGGCGCCCTTGCCGCCTTGGCGGTGGCGGCCAATGCTGGACGCCTGGTGGATGTGCCGACCGCGCACGGCTTCTGCATGTTCATCCGCGCGGACTGCCTGGCGGAGACCGGCTTGTTCGACGATGCGACCTTCGCGCAAGGCTATGGCGAGGAGAACGACTTTTCCGAGCGCGCGCGCGCTCTCGGCTGGCGCCACGTGGCAGTGCCGGCGGTGTACGTGGCGCATCTCGGCGGCGTGTCCTTCGGCGGCGCCGGCGCGGCTCTTTTAACCCGCAATCTCGCAATCCTGAACCGCCGGTATCCGGACTATGCCGGCCGCGTGGCGGACCATGTCAGGGCTGACCCGTTGGCACCCGCCAGGCGCCGGCTGGACATCGCCCGCTGGCGCGCTCGCGTGGCCGAACCGCACTCGGTCTTGCTGATCACCCATGGCGGCGGCGGCGGCACGGCCCGCATCGTCGCCGAGCGGGCGGATGCGGTGCGAGCGCGCGGCTTTGCCCCGGTTGTCCTGCGCGCGGTGGACGGGTTGTGCGAGGTGAGCGAACCTGGCGGCGACACGCCGAACCTGGCTTTCGCCTTGCCGCGCGAGTTGGGCGCATTGGCCCGCCTGATGGCGGAGGGGCGGCCGGACCATGCGGAACTGCACCACTTGCTGGGCCACGACCACAGCGTGATGCGTGTTCTGGCCACGCTTGGCCTGCCCTATGACATCTGGGTTCATGATTACGGCTGGTTCTGCGCCCGCCTGTCCTTCGTAACAGGCGAGGGCCGGTTCTGCGGCGAGGCGGACGTCGCGACCTGCGTGACCTGCCTGGCGCGTTGGGGGCGCGGCATCGATGATCCGGTCTCACCAGCATCGCTGCGGCGGCGCAGCGCGGCTGATTTCCGCCGCGCTCGCAGCGTGGTGGTCCCGTCCGAGGACGTCGCCAAACGGGTAGCGCGCCATGTGCCGGG
>CAZZYR010000019.1:0-5072 GCA_964658235.1 uncultured Acetobacteraceae bacterium
TCCAGAACCTGGCCGCCATCGCGGAACTGGCCCGCGCGGCGGGCGCGCTTTTCCATTCGGACGCGGCGCAGGCGGCGGGCAAGATTGGGCTGAATGTGGGTGAGTTGGGCCTGCATCTGGCGTCGTTAAGCGCGCACAAGGTTTATGGGCCGAAGGGTATTGGCGCGCTGTATGTGCGGCGCAGGCCCCGGGTGCGGCTGGCGCCGCTGTTCTCAGGCGGCGGGCAGGAGCGTGGGCTGCGGCCGGGCACCATCCCGGTGCCGCTGGCGGTGGGCTTCGGCGAGGCCTGCCGGCTGGCTGGGGCGGCGCTGGCGGAGGAGAGCGGGCGGATTGGCGCGCTGCGGGACCGCATGGCGGCGCGGCTGACGGCGCGGATTCCCGGGCTGGTCCAGACGACAAACGGGGTGGCGCGGGTTGCCGGCAATCTGAGCCTGCGGTTTCCGGGGGTGAGCGCGCTCGCGTTGATGGCGGCAGTGCCGGACATTTGCGTGTCCACCGGATCCGCCTGCACGTCCGCCGACGTGGCGCCCAGCCATGTGCTGACGGCGATGGGGCTTACGCG
This sequence comes from uncultured Acetobacteraceae bacterium, assembly GCA_964658235.1. Taxonomy (GTDB): domain Bacteria; phylum Pseudomonadota; class Alphaproteobacteria; order Acetobacterales; family Acetobacteraceae; genus BOG-908. Next base: position 563 of record CAZZYR010000019.1, read on the forward strand.
CGAGGAAGCCGGCTCCACCTTGCGTGTGGGCATTGGACGCTTTACCTCCGCCGCCGATACGGATGCGGCGGCCAACGCCCTGGCGGACGCTTGCGCGCGCCTGTCCCGCCATGAATATCAGCCGGAACGAGCAGAGGCCTGACAGTGATGCCCACCATGACATTCATTCTTCGTGACGGCAGCCCCAAGGCGGTGGATGCGCCGCTGGGCCTGTCCGTGCTGGAGGTGGCGCATAAGCATGGGGTGGACATAGAGGGCGCCTGCGAGGGGTCCCTGGCGTGCTCCACGTGCCACGTGGTGGTTGATCCGGCGTGGTATGGGCGCCTGTCCAAGGCGACGGAGGATGAGGAGGATATGCTGGACCTGGCGTTCGGGCTGCAGGCGACGAGCCGGCTGGGGTGCCAGATTGTGATGACGCCGGAGCTGGATGGGCTGACGGTGAAGCTGCCGGCGGGGACGCGAAATCAGCAGGGGTAAAAAAGCAGTTCTTTTTTGAAAAAAAGAACCAAAAAACTTTTATCCATTTGGATCCGCGATAGCCCTGAAAAAAGTTTTTTGCTTCTTTTTTCAAAAAAGACGTCCTTTCTTCCTGTGGTGTCCATGGCAATTCCCGCGCTCCTCGACGCCACCGTCCGCGACTTCCCGGCAAGCCGCGCGATCTCCTTTCTGGGCAGCGCGTGGACCTATGCGGAGCTGGATGCCGAGGTGCGGCGCGCGACGCGAGGTTTGCAGGATATTGGCGTGGTGGCGGGGACGCGGGTGGGATTGTGCCTGCCGAATACGCCGTATTCCGTGGTCTTCTTTTTTGCGGCGCTGCGCGCGGGCGCAATCGTGGTGAATTTCAATCCGCTGTATGTGGAGCGGGAGCTGGCGCACCAGATTGCGGATTCCGGCACGGAGGTGATGGTCACCATCGATCTTGTCGCGATCTACCCGAAGGTTGCCGCGGTGGCGGCGCGCACCGGGCTGCGTCGGATTGTCGTGTGCTCGATGGCGGAGGCGCTGCCGTGGCTGAAGGGGGCGGCGTTTCGGGTTGCCAAGCGGAAGGATATTGCGCGGATTGCGGATGATGGGGTGTCCATCACGGCGCAGGCGTTGATGCGAGGGCGTGCTGCACCGGAGGCCGTGACGATCGATCCGGCAAGCGTGGCGGTGCTGCAATATACAGGCGGGACAACGGGGGTTCCGAAGGCGGCCGAATTGACACATGCCAATCTGGTGGCGAATGCGATGCAGAGCTGGCGTGGATTGGGCGAGCGGCCGCATGGCACGGACCGGGTGCTGGGCGTGCTGCCGCTGTTCCATGTGTTCGCGCTGACGTCCGTGATGATCGTGGGGGTGCAGACGGCGGCGGAGATGATGCTGGTGCCGCGTTTCGACCTGGCGCAGGTGCTGGATTTGATTGCACGCGGCAAGCCGACGATGTTTCCGGCGGTGCCGACGATTTATTCCGCGCTGGTGGAGGCGGCGGCGAAGTCCGACGTGGATCTGAGTTCCATCCAGCTTTGCATGTCCGGGGGGGCGGCTTTGCCCACGGAGGTCCGTACACGGTTCATGGCGCTGACCGGGTGCTGGCTGATGGAAGGGTATGGGCTGTCCGAGACGTCGCCGGTGGTGAGTTTCACGCCGCCGGGGCGGACGTACAAGGAAGGCTCGATCGGGATCCCGGTGGAGGGCACGACGATCGAGATACGCGCGGTGGATGATCCCAGCAGAATCTTGCCGACCGGGGTACGCGGCGAGATCTGCATACGCGGGCCGCAGGTGATGCGCGGCTACTGGGGGCGGCCGGAGGAGACCGCGCGGGTGATGATCGATGGCGCGCTGCGCACGGGGGATGTGGGGTATCTGGACGAGGACGGGTATCTGTTTCTGGTCGACCGCATCAAGGACGTGATCATTTGCGGCGGCTACAACGTGTATCCGCGCGTGCTGGAGGAGGCGCTGTATCAGCATGACGCGGTGCGGGACGCGGTGGTGATTGGCGTGCCGGACAAGTATCGCGGGCAGGCGCCGAAGGCGTTCGTGACGCTGAAGGCGGGGACGGAGACGACGCCGGAGGCGCTGCGGGCGTTTCTGGCTGACTATGTCAGCAAGATTGAGATGCCAAGGGAAGTTGAAATCAGGGACGAGCTGCCGAAGACGATGATTGGGAAGTTGTCGAAGAAGGAGCTGGTGGCGGAGGAAGAGAAGAAAGCAGCTCTTTTTTGAAAAAAAGAACCAAAAAACTTTTATCTATTCGAGTCCGCGACAGCACCGACAAAAGTTTTTTGCTTCTTTTTTCCAAAAAAGAAGACCTTCCTTAAAATGCCTGCGTCAACATTACCCGCGCCGAAATCGGCTCCAGCGGATGTATCTGCAAATTCTGCCGCTCATCCGTGAACCCGCCGGCCGGAACACCGGCATACCGCGTGGCGTAATCGTAGTTGAAGGCGTCCGCGTGTTCGTTGAACAGGTTGTAGATGCTGAGCTGGACCTTTGTGCCGGCTGATATCTTGTAGCCGATATCGACGTTGACTTCGTGATACCCCTTGCCGCGGACCAAATTGTCCGGGTTGAGCGGATAGGAGCCCAGCGCGCGGAGCTGCAGGCCGCCATACCAGGGGCCGAGCTGGTCCACGATCATGCCGAAGGAGCCGATGAAGTTTGGCGCTTCGGGGATGTAGAGACCGTTCAGTCCGTAGGATGCGGGATCACCGGTGCGGAAGCGCGCGTGGGTGGCGGCAACGTCCGCGTTCAGCTCCATCCAGGGGTATGGACGATATTGCGCGGAGACTTCCACGCCCCGCCGCTTGCTGGGGGCCTGCGCCTGGTCCTGGCCCATGTCCTGGTCGTAGATCAGTTCCGAGGCGAATTCGATCTGGAAGAGGGAGGCCTGAATGCTCAGGCCGGGGAGTGGCGTGCTGCGGAGGCCGATTTCCTCGCCGTCCGCCTTGGCCATGAAGGGGGTGTGGTGGGAGAGGCCGGGGATGCCTTCCAGCGGCAAGGTTTGGAACACGCCGCGTGCGTCATCTGAATGGAAGCCGCGGCCGGCGCTGATGTAGAGTTCCGTCTGGTGCCAGGGGCCAAGAACGAGGCTGCCTTTTGGTTGGAACAGCGCCTGGCTGCCCACGCCTTTGAAAGCGGTGAGCAGGTTGCGGTCCGTGCCGTTATAGAATTCCTGGCGCACGCCGAGGATTGTGCGCAGCCAGGGCTGCCAGTGGACGGTGTCTTCGGCGTAGATGCCGGTATCGGCCACCTGGATGGCGTCCGCGTTGCAGGCGCCCTTCCCAATGGAATAGAAACCGACGCTGCCCTCGCAATAGTCGAGGATTTGGCGCGCACGCGTGTGGCGTTTGTCCGTGTAGATATCGTCATGGCGGCCTTGCACGCCGACGACGACATCATTGGCGATGCCGGCGATGTCGGCGTGGTAGGCGAAGCTTGCTTCGCCGCCGGCCGTGGTGCGGTCTTCGGCCTGCTGCTCCTGGTCTCCGTTGATGGGATCGAACAGGAAGTGGGTGAAATTGTTCCACAGGGTTTGCAGGCTGTGGATGCCATAACCGCTGATGCGAAGCTGCCAGTCCTCGCCGGATTTTGCGTAGTGGCCGGAGAGGCTTTCGCGTTCGGAGAACTGGCCGTCCGTTGGGTCCAATGTGCCGAAGCGATTGATCAGGCCTTCATCGATGGCGTGTTGCGGCTGGTCCGTGGTGAAGCGGCCCTGGCCTTTGTAATACATCGCGGTGCCGGTAAAGCCGTCGGTGGGTGTGCCGCTCGCGTAGCGGAGCTCGCCGGCAATCTTGCGAAAGTTGTTGGGTGGATCGAACGGACCGTCCAGGTGGCTGAGCTCGGCGGCACCGGAAAGCCGGTCTCCGTTGAGGAGGTGCACGGTGCCGGTGGCAGCGATCCGTTCGTCGCCTACCGTGCCCACGCTGGCGACGATTTGGTTCGGCAGGTCGTTGGCCAGGCGCAGATGCTCGGATGCCACGGCGCCGAAATCGCCCACGGCGGCGTAGTAGGTGCCTTTGGTGAAATCCAGTCCCTCGAAGGTTTCCGGGATAAGGAAATTGAGATCGCTGTAGCCCTGGCCATGAGTGTTGGACGGGCGGTTGATGGGCATGTCGTCGACGAAATTGGCCAGGTCCGTGCCGTGGTCCAGGTTGAAGCCGCGGGCGAGGTATTGCGGCGCCTTGCCCTCACCGGAATGGATGGAGACGACGAGGCCGGGGATGGTCTCCAGCAACTGGCCCACGCGGTAGACCGGGCGAAGTTGAAGCTCCTTTTTGGTGACGGAGCCCTGGCTGGCTGTGCTGGCGCGGCCGAGCAGATCGAGCCGCGACGCGGTGACTAGGATCTGCTCGATGGCGGATTTCGGCGCCGGTGCGCCCGCGGGGCCGGGCAGCGCATCGGCTGCCTGCGCCACACCGGCGAAAGCAGCCAGAAGCGCCGCCGTGATCAGTCGTAGGCAGGGCGACATCCATCTGGCTCCTGGTCCATTATGGTTACGCCGGTTGGATGCAGGCGGATACGC
>CAZZYR010000019.1:5082-12655 GCA_964658235.1 uncultured Acetobacteraceae bacterium
CTGGCCAAAAAATATGAGGTTTTGATGAGAATGTCATACTTCTCGGCCCGCGCGGCCCTGGTTCTCCCATGCAACGCATGACGATTACGGTGGATGACGACCTGATGGCGGAGCTGGACGAGCTGATCGGCAGGCGTGGCTACACGGGCCGTTCTGAAGCGATTCGGGACCTGACGCGCGCGGGCATCCAGCAGGCGCTGCTGGAGGCGGACGCGGCGCCGGACTGCGTGGCGGCGGTGGTGTATGTCTATGACCACGCGACGCGGGATTTGTCACGCCGGCTGTCCCGGCTCTTCCATGACCATCACGGGCTGTCGGTGGCGACCACCCATGTGCATCTGAACCACGAGAGCGGGCTGGAGGTGGCGCTGCTGAAGGGCCGGACGCGGGAGGTGCGCGCGCTGGCGGACGCGGTGCTGGCGCAGCGGGGGGTGCGGCACGGCCGGCTGATCATTGTGCCGGTGGTGGAAAGTGCTGATGAGCACAGCCATGACGGGCATGTGCATTCGCATGTGCGGGCGAGGTAGGAAGGCCTTCTTTTTTGAAAAAAAGAACTGCTTGCCTTTTGTGGGTCAACCTCCCGCCGGGCTGATCATATAATCCCGCATGATCGGCACGGCATCGATCCTGGGTGACAGCAGGAGCTGGAAGACCATGTTGGTGCCGTTGGAAAAGCCGACGTCGACGGCGGCGAGGTAGTATTCCCACATGCGGCAGAAGCGTTCGTCGTAGAGTTCCGCGGCGCGGGCGCGGTTGGCGGCGAAGCGGCGGCGCCAGTGCTGGAGCGTGTAATGGTAGTGCAGGCGCAGCACTTCCATGTCCGCGACCCAGAGGTCGCTGCGTTCGGTGGAGGCGAAGACTTCGGACAGGGACGGGACGTAGGCGCCGGGGAAGATGTATTTGCGGATGAAGGGGGCGGTGCTGCCGGGCGGGCGCATGCGGCCGATGCAGTGCACGGCGGCGAAGCCGTCCGGGGTGAGGAGATCACGGATCTTGGTGAAGTAGTCGTCGAAATGGCCGATGCCGACATGCTCCATCATGCCGACGGAGACAACGCGATCGAAGGGGCCTTGTAGCGCGCGGTAATCCAACTCCCGGAACTCGACGAGACCGGTGACGCCGGCTTCGTCCGCGCGGGCGCGGGCGACGGCGAGTTGTTCGGGAGAGACGTTGATGGCGGTGACGCGGGCGCCGGTGGTGGAGGCGATGTGGATGGCCAGCGCGCCCCAGCCGGAACCGATCTCAGCGACCGTCATGCCGGGCTGCAGGCGCAACTTGGCTGTCAGGCGCTGGAGTTTGCGGGTTTGCGCCTGTTCCAGCGTGTCCGTGTCAGGATGTTCGAACACGGCGCAGGAGTAGCTGAGGCTGTCATCGAGGAACAGGCGGTAGAGGTCCGTGGAGATGTCGTAGTGATGGCGGGCGTTGGCGGCGGCCTTGCCTTCCGCGTTGGCCTGGTGGCGGCGTTTGAGCGCGCGCCAGACGCGGCGGAGGGCGGCCTGCGCGGGATGGGCGCCGAGGGCGCGGCGGTTGGCGGCGAACAGCTCCATGAAGGCGCCGATGTCCGAGCCGTCCTCGAACGTGAGCGTGCCGTCCATGTAGGCTTCGCCGGCGTAGAGTTCGGGGTTGAAGAAGAGTTTGTTGTAGAGGGCGCGGTCGTGCAGGCGCAGGGTTACGGACGGGCCGGGGGCGGTGCCGCCGAAGGTGTGGCGGGCGCCGGTGGCGTCGATGATGCGCATTTCGCCGTTGAGGATGAAGCGGCGGAGGAGGTGCGACAGGAGACGCATTAAGAAAGGCCTTCTTTTTTGAAAAAAAGAAGCAAAAAACTTTTATCCATTGGAGCCGCGACTAAATGGATAAAAGTTTTTTGGTTCTTTTTTTCAAAAAAGAACTCTTCCTTACTTCCCATGCGTCCGCCCAATAAATCCCGCCACATTATCATGCAATTGCTGCAACGACGCCTGATGCGCATACACCATATGCCCTGACTCGTACTGCTTGAACTCGATATTGGCCTGCAGTTTGGCCGGGATGGGCAGATGCTGCATTTCGTAAATGCCCTCATAGAACGGCGTGGCAAGATCGTAATAGCCGGCGTTGAGCTGGATCTTCAGATTGGGGTTGGTCTTAAGTGCCGCGGCGATGTCCGGCATCACGTTGGCGGATTGCGGCAACTTTTCTTCCGAGCCGGGCGGCTGGTGCTGCATGTCCCACCAGCGGAACACGTTGATTTCAGGCTTGTAGGCGACGCCCTCGCCGTATTTCAGGACGCGGCGGGCGTAATCGTTGAAGGCGCTGACGTAGGCGCTGCTGATGGAGGAGGATTGCGGGTCGTAATCGGCTTCCTTGCTCAGCGGGTCCATGGTGGGGCCGGAGAAGCGGGTGTCCAGCCGGCCGGTGGTGGTGTCCGTATCGTCCTGCAGGTTCTTTTCGAATTCGCCGCCGGTGATGCGGAGGTTGGCCTTGCGGATATAGGCGGCGGGCAGGCCGGTATAATCGTGCAGTTTGCTGACGATTTCGTTGTATTTTTCCGGCGGCAGGGTGCTGCCGGCGGCCAGTGCCAGGGTGTAGTCGTTCATGGCGAAATGCTCGACGTCCTTGAGGAACGCGGGCAGGTTGGCGGGCGGGTTGGCGCCGAGCTTGTGGTGATACCAGGCGGTGGCGGCGTAGGTGGGCAGCGCCAGCGGGTAGGCCACATCGATGCCGGGATTTGTTTCAGGCCCGTCGACGCTGGTATCGAAGCTCAGGATCTGGCTGAGCAGGATCACGCCGTTCAGGTCCACATCGTAATCCGATTGCAGCATGTTGCTGACCACGGCGGAGCGGGTGGTGCCGTAGCTTTCGCCGAACAGGTATTTCGGTGAATTCCAGCGGTTGTATTTGGAGATGAAGGTGGTGATGAATTCGCTGAAGGCGTGCGCGTCGGCATCGATGCCGTAGAAGGCTTTTTCCTTGTCCTTGCCGGCAAGTCGGCTGAATCCGGTGCCGGGGGCATCGACGAAAACCATGTCCGTCGCATCCAGCAGGCTTTGTTCGTTCGACACGATTTGATACGGCGCGGCAGGGGTGTGGCTGTCATCGAGAGTCACGACGCGGCGCGGGCCGAAGGCGCCCATGTGCAGCCAGACGGTTGAGGAGCCGGGGCCGCCGTTGAAGAAAAAAGTGATGGGGCGGCCTTCCACGGGCGCGCCTTTGGCGAAATAGGCGACGTAAAACATGGAAGCTTCGGCGGAGGCGTTGTGGTCGTCGTCGGCATCATCCTTGGCGCCGTCTTCCTTTTCCGCTTTCGGCACATCGTCCCAGCCTTTCGGGTGGATCACCAGCGTGCCGGCGACGGCCTGGTAGGCGATGGCGCGGCCGCCGATGGTGATGGTGCCGTCGGTGGCTTTGGCTTCGGCCTTGAAGCGGCCTTCCTTGGGGGCGTCCTGCTTGTCTGTGTCATGCGGCTTAGCGGGTGCATCGGCTGCGTGCAGCGCGATGGGGGCGCAGAAGAGTGTGGCCGCGAGCAGGGCTGCCCGGAGGGGGGATTTCGACATTTTGTTGAAGTCCGCTGTTTTAGGTGGCGGGGAGTATGACCGGGGTGCGGGCGAGAAGGAAGCGGGGGTTCGCGCGGTGGCTCTACGGATTTGGAAGCGCCTGATAGGTGCAAAGCAGTGCTTTTGGTTCAGGAATCCGCGCCGGTTTGAACGCCTGCTCGGCGAAGACGGTTGACTCGAACATGCGCCTGTCTTGAGCGATCCCCTTTCCCGAATGCTTCCTTAATTGCCGGGGGGGACGGTGATGCAGGCTTGGGATTTGGCTTGGAGGCTGCCGCAGGCTTCGGCGGCGGTTTGGGCGGAGAGGCCGAGGAGGCGGGCGCGGTAGAGGACCTGGCCGCCGAAGGGAGCGGTGGTGCCGAGGACAGCGCGGGTGGCGCCGAGTTCGCGCGGTGCGAGGGTGCGGACGCTTTCGGCGGCGCGCCTGGCTTGGTCGGGGTTGGCGAAGGCGCCGACCTGGATGGCCCAGCGGCCGGTGGCCATGGCTGGGCGGATGGTGGCCGCGGCGGCGGAGGGGATGAGGAAGTTACTGGCAAAGCGGGTGCGGGGCGGCGCGGCGCCGGCCGGACCCTGGCCCCAGCCGGAGGCGGACGCGTATTGCGTCGTCCGGGCCGGCAAGATGTCGCGGGCTGGCGGGGCGTTACGGCAGGGGGCGGTGGGGTCGTAAGCGGCGTCGGGGTTCTGCCAGCAGCGGGCGGAAAAGGTGTGGCGCGGCGCTTCCGGGGTTGAGGCCACTTCCATTGGGGGCGCGGGCGGTGCGCTGCTTATCGGCGCGGATTGACCCCACGGCACAGGCGGCGGCACGGCGGAAGCCATCTGGATAATCGGCTGCGGCGCAGGGCGGCAGGGGGCGGCGGGGTCGTAGGCGGCATCCGGATCACGCCAGCAATTCGCGGGCGGCGTGACGGCGGCGAGTTGGACCCTGGGCGCCGGGCGGACGGGCGGCTGGCTGTAGGACGCCACGCTGTAGGATTGGGAAGCGGCGCGCGCGATTCGGATTGGGGGGGCAGTGCGGCATGGCGCGTCCGGGTCGTAGGCAGCGTCCGGATCCTGCCAGCAGCCGGCGGGCGTGCGGACGAAGTCGTGCAGGACGGGGGCGGCGGCGCCGCCGCCTTCGCCGAAGGAGGCGAGCGGGCCAGTCATGGCGATCTGGCGCCCGAGATTGGGGGCGGTGGAGGCGAGGTAGTTGACCGTCTCGTTCGGCAGGTTGCCGTTGCCGGCAAGATAGGCGTCCAGGCGGTGCGGGCCGGCGTTGTAGGCGGCCAGGAAGGCGGGCGATCCGTATCGGTCGTAGAGTTCACGAATGTAGCCGGTGCCGGCCATGATGTTGTCGTGCGGCTCGTATGGGTCGCTGCCCAGACCGTAGCGGGCGGCGAGTTCGGCGTAGGTGGCGGGCATCACCTGCATCAGGCCCATGGCGCCCGCGTCCGAGGTGGTGGGCTGGCCGTGGATGTATTGGTGGCCGCCGGATTCCTGGTGCATGACGGCGCGCGGCCAAGCTTCGGGCACGGAAAACCGGTTGGAGGCCTGCTTGATATAAGGTCCCCAGGGGTCGTCTGGCGGTCCGGGTGGGGTGTAGTTGCCGCGGCCGGCGTAGGATGAGACGGGGTCGCTGCCGCCGCCGCCGCAGGCGGACAGGGCGCAGAGCAGCAGCAGCGGCAGCCAGCGCACGGGCGTGCGGAGGGGGGCGGATCGTCTCACAGGCCCAACAATGCCGCGGCTTCGCGAAGCAATCAACAACATCGTATAAACGCCTGGAAAGGCGGCTTAGTCCGACCTCGGACGCACTGGCTGGCACGCGGCGGCGGCCCTCACCCTCCCAGCCCTGGCGGGCTGGGCCCCTCCCTCTCCCGCAAGGGCGGGAGAGGGGTTGTTGGGCGCGGCAACGTCTTCGGGATTGGTATTAGTTGGCGCGGATGAGGCGGTGGTGCTTGCGGCCGGCGGAGAGTTTTAGCGCGCCGTCGCGGAGGTCGGAGGGGAAGACCAGGCGGGCTTCGTCGGTGACCGCAATGTTGTTGAGGCGGGCGCCGCCGCCGCGGATGAGGCGGCGGGCTTCGCCGTTGCTGGCGGCGAGGCCGGATTCGGCCAGGAGGCGCCAGACGGGGATGCCGGCGGCGAGGTCGGCCTGGGTGACGATGTGGGTGGGCAGGGTTTCGGCGGTGGTGCCCTGTTCAAAGGTGGCGCGTGCGGTGTTTGCCGCGGCGGTGGCGGCGTCCGTGCCGTGCAGAAGCATGGTCGCTGCGGTGGCGAGGATTTTCTTGGCCTCGTTGATGTCCGCGCCGCCAAGGGCTTCCAGGCGGGTGATTTCGTCCAGCGGAAGATCGGTGAAGAGGCGGAGGAAGCGGCCGATGTCGGCGTCTTCGGTGTTGCGCCAGAACTGCCAGAAATCGTAGGGGCTGAGGCGGTCCGCGCTGAGCCAGACCGCGCCTTTGGCGGTTTTGCCCATCTTGGCGCCGGATGCGGTGGTGAGCAGCGGGGTTGTGAGGCCAAACACCTGGGCGGCGGCTTTGCGGCGGACCAGGTCCACGCCGCTGACGATGTTGCCCCATTGGTCCGACCCGCCCATTTGCAGGGTGACGCCGAAGCGGCGGTGCAGCTCGAAGAAATCGTAGCTCTGCAAAATCATGTAGTTGAATTCAAGGAAGGTCAGCGGCTGCTCGCGTTCCAGGCGGAGGCGCACGCTGTCCATGGTGAGCATGCGGTTGACGGTGAAATGCGGGCCGACATCGCGCAGCAGGCTGATGTAGCCGAGGCCGTCCAGCCAGTCCGCGTTGTTGGCCATCAGCGCGCCGGATGGTCCGTCATCGAAATGAAGGTAGCTGGCGAAGTTGCGGGCGATGCCGGCCATGTTCGCGGCGATGGCGGCATCCGTCAGCATCTGGCGGGTTTCGTCCTTGCCGGACGGGTCACCGATGCGGGTGGTGCCGCCGCCCATGAGGACCACGGGTTTGTGGCCGTGGCGCTGGGCCAGGCGCATGAGCATGATGGGGACCAGGCTGCCGGCGTGCAGGCTGTCCGCGGTGCAGTCGAAGCCGATGTAGAAGGCGACGGGGCCGGCGTTGAGCGCTTCGGCGAGGGCGTCCGCGTCCGTGCATTGGTGGATGAAGCCGCGGTCGGCGGCTTCTTGGAGAAATGCGTTCGTCGTCATAGGCAGGCGCTTAACAAGCGGGGGGGCGGAGCGGAAGCCATGCGTGTGATCGGGCTGATGAGCGGCACGTCCCTGGACGGGGTGGATGCGGCGCTGATCGAGACGGACGGGGAGCGTGTGCAGGCGTTTGGGCCATCGTTGACCGTGCCGTATGCGCCGGAATTGCGGGCGGAGCTGCGGGCGCTAATCGATGTGGGGGAGGCGGCGCCGGAGGCGCAGGTGGCGGAGGCGGCGCAAAAGCTGACGCTGGTGCATGCGCGGGCGGTGGCGGAACTGGGTGCGGATGCGGAGCTGATCGGGTTTCATGGTCAGACCATTCTGCATGCGCCGGCGCGCAGGGTGACCTGGCAGATCGGCGATGCGGGGCTGCTGTCGCGGCTGTGCGGCGTGCCGGTGGCGTGCGATTTCCGGCTGGCGGATGTGGCGGCCGGTGGGCAGGGCGCGCCGCTGGTGCCGGTGTTTCATGCGGCGCTGGCGGCCGGGCTGGAGCGGCCGTTGCTGGTGGTCAATATCGGGGGGGTGGCGAACGTCACGTATATCGGCGCGGATGGCGAGCTGCTGGCCTGCGATACGGGGCCAGGCTGCGCGCTGCTGGATGACTGGATGATGGCGCGGACGGGTTCGCCAATGGATGTGGACGGCTCGGCGGCGCGGGCGGGCATGGCGGATGAGGCGGTTCTGGAGGGGCTTCTGGCGGATCCGTTCTTTACGCTGCCGGCGCCGAAATCGCTGGATCGGCAGCATTTTGCGGGGACGCTTGGGCGGATCGCGCATCTGTCCACGGCGGATGGGGCGGCGACGCTGGCGGCGTTGACCGCGCGGACGATTCTGGCGGCCGCGTGGTCGGCGGCGCCGGTACGGGTGCTGGTGGCGGGCGGGGGGCGGCATAACA
>CAZZYR010000019.1:12665-13668 GCA_964658235.1 uncultured Acetobacteraceae bacterium
CTGGCGGGGGCGGAGCCGGTTGAGGCGGTTGGGTGGGATGGGGATGCGCTGGAGGCGCAGTGTTTCGGGTTTTTGGCGGCGCGGGTGCGGCTGGGATTGGCGCTGAGTTTTCCGGGGACGACCGGGGTGGCGGAGGCGATGACGGGGGGACGCGTTGTTTTCTCATAATCCCAGCATTGGGGTGATGGCTGGCGCTGCGATTTTCCGCAGATCGGGTGTTTGGATAGCCGCGCGTCTTCGGACGATCGAGAAGCATTTTCGAGCTGCGCGAAACGTTCGGCCGCCTCCGCTTGCGCGCGCACTGCCAGTGCCGCCTCTGCCGCTGCGGCCTTGCAAAGCCACTGCGGCACCAAGGTGCAGCAGGGACGCAAAAGTCCAGTTGGTTTTTGTCGCAAGACAGGAACACTGCTTAGAATTTCTGCAAAGACTGCGCCACCAGCGGTGGCACGCCGTAGCCAAAATCAAAGCGAAACTTTCCGCTCGCCTCGATGGCAACATCCACCGACGTCCATTTCTCCGACTGGCCTGCCGGGATATCGCCATTCAGCTCGATCAACACATCCAGCGCGTCCAGCGGCAACTGGAACTGGCTTTCATTGCCATCGTCGAACCGCTTTGCAACGAACTTCTCATATTGCTCGCCCTCGACCGTGGCATATTCGAAATGCACGCGCACCTCCTGCCAACCGGCGGGGATGGCGCCGGCCAACTCGGTCACGAACTTTTTCTGCGTTTCCAGCATGCTCATGGCGCTTAGCCTCCGGCTTTGTTGCGGAACACGGTGGTTACCCAATCACCACCATTCACCTGAAGCGAGGCATAGAACGCGTCCGGGCGCGTGGTGTTGTTCGATGCCTTGTAGGCGGCATCGATTTTCACGTTCACCGTGTTGCCGGGCTCACGCGCCAGCGAAGCCACCTCGTTTTCCCATTTCTTGTATCCGCTGAGATTGAGCGACTTCAAGTCCCCGGCCCTGACGCCGTTCCCCGGCACCACATTCAGC
>CAZZYR010000020.1:0-8254 GCA_964658235.1 uncultured Acetobacteraceae bacterium
TTTATGAAGTCACCTGGTATGCAGAAGATAATCCAGACGGAAACCGTGGCCGCCACGCCCCTGGACGCATGACCACCCTGGCCATGACCGGGCCGGCGCCCCTCGCGCCGAACGCAACCATCGGCATCGTCGGCGGCGGCCAACTCGGCCGCATGTCCGCCATCGCCGCCGCCCGCCTGGGCTACCGCGCCCACATCTTCACGCCGGAGGCGGACGGCCCCGCTGCCCAAGTCTCCGCCGACGTCACCGTCGGCGCTTACGACGACCCCGCCGCCCTGGCCGCCTTCTCGGATGCCGTGGACGTCGTCACCTTCGAATTCGAGAACGTCAGTGCCACCGGACTAGACCTCCTGGCCGCCCGCCGTCCCGTCCACCCCTCGCCCGCCATCCTGCGCATGAGCCAGGATCGCGTCACCGAGAAGAGCTTCATCAACGGCGCCGGATCGCCCACCGGCGCCTGGGTCCCCGTCAACACGCCCGCCGAACTGGACCGTGCCATGGCCATGCTGGGCCTGCCCGCCGTGCTCAAAACCACGCGCCTGGGCTATGACGGCCGTGGCCAGGCTGTGCTTCGCACCATGGAGGACGGCCACGCCGCATTCGCACGCCTCGCGCCCGCGCCGTTCATCCTCGAAGCCTTTGTCGACTTCGCCTGCGAACTCAGTGTTATCGTCGCGCGCGGCCCGAACGGCACCCTCACTACTTTCGATGCCGTAGAAAACCGCCACCGCCACCACATTCTCGATCTGACTCTGGCCCCGGCCCCGGTCACGCCTGAGATTGCCGCCGTGGCCATGGAGATCGCCACCGACCTCGCCCAGTGCATGGGTCTCGTCGGCCTGCTGGCCGTGGAGCTCTTCCTCGACCGGGACGGCGCGGTGCTGGTCAACGAGCTCGCCCCCCGGCCGCACAACTCCGGCCACTGGACGATCGACGCCTGCCCCGCCAGCCAGTTCGAAATGCACATCCGCGCAGTCGCCGGCTTGCCGCTACCGCCTGCCACCCGCCACTCGGACGCCGTCATGAAGAACCTGGTCGGGCCGGACGACCTCGCCCTTTGGCCGCAGATCACCGCCACACCAGGCCTGATCCCCCACCTCTACGGCAAAACGGAAGCCCGCCCCGGCCGCAAAATGGGCCACGTCACCCGCCTCTTCCCCCGCGGCTCCCTCCCGGGGCCCTTCGGCGTGGCAGCCGCGCTAGGTGTGCTCGGGTAAAAAAGGCTGGGGGATTTGCCCCAGCCCCCAGGGCGAGCCGACCTGGACCGGCATCAATGGAGGAAGGCAAGAGGTGGCATTACCCGCGTGCTCCCACTACCCGGCGGATATGCCCCTTGCCTTCCTCCAAAGTGGGGGTCTGGGGCCTCAGGCTCCGCCGTGCAAAGCACGCTGCGCGTGACGGGGTCCAGGGGCAGAGCCCCTGGCCTTCTTCCCCAAGCGCGCGCCCTGCGCTACGTGCCAACCATGCCCAGCAGCAACGACATCCGCGCCACCTTTCTCGATTACTTCGCTGCCCACGGCCACACGGTGGTCCCAAGCTCCCCCCTGGTCCCGCGCAACGATCCCACGCTGCTGTTCACCAATGCCGGCATGGTGCAGTTCAAGAACGTTTTTACGGGGCAGGATCGCCGCCCTTACGTTCGCGCCGCCTCCTCGCAGAAATGCGTCCGCGCCGGCGGCAAGCACAACGACCTGGACAATGTCGGCTACACCGCCCGCCATCACACCTTCTTCGAAATGCTCGGCAATTTTAGCTTCGGCGACTACTTCAAGCCGGACGCTATCGAGCTTGCCTGGACGCTGATCACCAAAGATTTCGCGCTTCCCCGCGAAAAACTCCTGGTCACCGTCTATTCGGAGGACGAGGACGCCGCCGCCCTCTGGCGCAAGATCGCCGGCCTCTCGGATGACCGTATCATCCGCATCCCTACCTCCGACAATTTCTGGCGCATGGGCGACACCGGCCCCTGCGGCCCCTGCTCGGAGATCTTCTTCGACCACGGCGACCACATCCCCGGCGGCCCCCCCGGGAGCGCCGACGAAGACGGCGACCGGTTCATCGAGATCTGGAACCTGGTCTTCATGCAGTATGAGGAGGGCCCGCCGGGCACCCGCACGGACCTGCCCCGCCCCTCGATCGACACCGGCATGGGCCTGGAGCGCATCGCCGCCATCCTGCAAGGCAAGCATGACAATTACGACACGGACGTCTTCCAGGCCCTGATCCACGCCAGCGCGGATGTCACCGGCGTGCCCTCGGACGCGCCCTTCAAGGCCAGCCACCGCGTCGTCGCGGACCACCTCCGCTCAGCCTCGTTCCTGATGGCGGACGGGGTGTTGCCGTCCAACGAGGGCCGCGGCTACGTGCTGCGCCGGATCATGCGCCGCGCCATGCGCCACCTCCACATGATGGGCGCGCGCGACCCCGTCTTCTACAAACTCGTCCCCGCCCTCGTCCGCCAGATGGGCGCCGCCTACCCCGAACTCGGCCGCGCCGAGACGTTGATCACCGAAACGCTCCATCTAGAGGAAGCCCGCTTCAAGGTCCTCCTGGAACGCGGCCTGTCCCTCCTGGCCGAGGAAACCGCGCGTCTGGGCGCGGCTGAGACGCTGCCCGGCCCCGTCGCCTTCCGCCTTTACGACACCTACGGCTTTCCGCTCGACTTAACTCAGGACGCGCTGCGCGAGCAGGGCAGGGCGGTGGACGTCCCCGGCTTCGAAGCCGCCATGGCCGAACAGCGAATCCGCGCCCGCGCCGCCTGGGCCGGCTCCGGCGACGCCGCCACGGAGCAAGCCTATTTCAACGCCCGCGAGACCGCCGGCCCCACCGAATTTCTCGGCTACAGCACGGAGCGCGCGGAGGCTGAAATCCGCGCCATCATCGTCGCCGGCAAGCAGGTGGACCACGCTGACCCCGGCACGGAAGTGGCCATCCTGCTCAACCAGACGCCGTTTTACGCCGAATCCGGCGGCCAGGTCGGCGATGCCGGCCTCATCACCGGCGCGGACGGCCTCTGCATCGTCATCACGGACACGCACAAGAAACTGGGGTCGCTCTTCGCCCATATCGGCCGCGTGGACGCCGGGATTGCCCTGATCGGCGCCCCCGTGGTCGCCGAAGTGGACCACACCCGCCGTGGCGCCATCCGCGCCCACCATAGCGCCACGCACCTTCTGCACGAAGCGCTGCGCCGTGCCCTCGGCACCCACGTCCAGCAGAAAGGCAGCCTCAACGCGCCGGACCGGCTCCGCTTCGACGTCAGCCACACCAAGCCCGTTACCGCGGAAGAACTCGCCGCCGCTGAAGCCACCGTGAATGCCCGCATTCGCGAAAACACCGAAGTCACCACCCGCCTGATGACCCCCGAAGCCGCCGTCGCCGAGGGGGCCATGGCCCTGTTCGGCGAGAAATACGGTGATGAAGTCCGTGTGGTGGCCATGGGCACTGGCGATGCGGAAAAGCCTGCCTGGTCCATCGAACTCTGCGGCGGCACCCACGTCGCCCGCACCGGCGATATTGGCCTGTTCCGCATCGTCTCCGAGTCTGGCGTCAGCGCCGGCATCCGCCGCATCGAGGCCGTCACCGGCACCGCCGCCGAAGCCCTCATCGCCACCACGGAGCGTCGCCTCGCGGAGACCGCCGCCCATCTCCGCGCCAGCCCGGCCGACGTCCCGGACCGCGTCGCCAGCCTCATCGAGGACCGCAAGCGCCTCGAAAACCAGGTCAGTGAGCTGCAGAAAAAACTCGCCACCGGCGCCGCCGCGTCCGAGATCGAGGACGTCGCTGGCATCCCGTTGGCCGCCCGCAACATGGGCGACATCCCCGCTCGCGACCTCAAAGGCCTTGCCGAAGCCATCGCCAAGGAAACCCCCGGCGGCATCGTCGCCCTGGTCTCCACCGCGGACGGGAAAGCCAGCATCGTCGTCGCTGTCCCGGGAGACCTCACCGAGCGTTTCAGCGCCGTGGATCTCGTCCGCGCCGCAAGCCTCGCGGTCGGTGGCAAAGGCGGCGGCGGTCGGCCAGATTTGGCGCAGGCGGGCGGTCCGGAGGGGACGCGCGCGCATTTCGCGTTGGAGGCGATCAGGGATGCGCTGAGGGTTCAGCAAGCGTGAAGGCAAGGCCTTCTTTTTTGAAAAAAAGAAGCAAAAAACTTTTGTCTATTGAGTCCGCGACAGCACTGAAAAAAGTTTTTTGGTTCTTTTTTCAAAAAAGAACTGCTTTCTTCCTAGACCGTCTCAGGCATCAGCAACGTCCCTGTTCGCGGCTCGCACGATCCCAAATCCGCATCCGTCAGTACACGCCAGGATCCGCCCGCCAAAATCTCACTTGGCCGAAAACGTACTTTGTACGCCATCTTACGGCTCTCTGGCACCCAATACCCAAGATACACATAAGGCAGCCCCAGCAGCCTAGCCCGGTCCACCAGCCACAGGATCGCGTGAGTCCCTAAGGACCGCTTCGCCAATTCAGGCGCAAAGAAGCTATAAACTGCGGACAGCCCATCTCCGAGCCGATCCGCGAGGCATGCCCCCACCAGCCGGTCATCGGTGTCGCGGAACTCCACCACCATCGTCTCGATGGGCGTGTCCTCAACCATCGCGCGGTAGTCGTAGAAACTCATCGTCGCCATGTCGCCATCGCCATGCCGCGCCTGCTGGTAGCGCTGGAACAGAGCGAATTGTTCGGCGGTGGCGCGTGCCGGAACCTCGAACCCTTCCGTACCTTCATTCGCCCGGGCGATCCGCCGCTGCGTCTTGTCCGGCTCGAAAGCCCGCACATTGATCCGGATCGGCACGCAGGCGGAGCAACTGGGACACACCGGCGCATAAGCAATGTTATGGCTGCGGCGAAAGCCCGCGCGGGACAGCCGGTCATGCAGACTGTCCGCATCCGGCCCGGTGATCTCGGTCACCACCTTGCGCTCCGTCCTGCCTTGCACATACGGGCAGGGCAGGGGGGCGGTGGTGTAGAAGAAATGGGGCCTGCGCGGCGGCTTGTACGTCATCCGTGCTTCAATGCGGCTCCCATGTCAGGCCCAGGTCCTTGAAGTTTCAGTTTGCGCCATCCGCGTCAAGGTTCAAGCCTTACCGTGGCGCTGACGCCGGCCGGGGTGGCGGGAATGGTAATCGTGTGACCGGCCGCCCAGCTGGGCAGCAAGTCCCAGGCGTGCGAACTCATGAGGTTACCTGACTGTCCGGGCGTTACCACGAAGCGGCTGCGCTCCAGATCGGCCGTATCGTAGATGCCGCGATAGGCCGCGCCGTGATGCGACTCGAAATCCCCCAACTCGCCGCTGCCGCCGCGAAAAAGCGTGGTATCGTCGCCATCCACCGCCACGCGGCGGCTGGCCAGCCCGCCCACGACCGGCAGCGCGCCCAGCAGCGGATGGGCGAATACGGCCTTATGCGCGGCGCCCCACCGCCACGCCCCGGCATCCGGTCCGTAGTCGGCGCTGAGTTTCTCGACCGCGTCATGCAGGGCCGCAGCCAGCTTCGGCCGGCAGTTACCCCCGCACCAGGCTGCCCCCGGTGGCGTCAGCAGCCAGTCAGCGAAACCCGCCCAATGGGTGATGTCGGCCTCGGACACATGGTTGTCCGCCAGCGCCCGCGCTGTGAACAGTTGCACGGCCGCGTTAAAGATCAGTGGTTCCGGCCGGTTCTTGTCCATCGCCCCATCCCACGCGGCCAGCAGCGCTTGCGCCTGGCCGGTGAGCCCTGGCTGTGCCGGCGGTGCGCGCAGCGCCGGCAGCACATCCTGGGCGAATACGCTGACATCGTCGCGCTGCATGGCCGCGAAATCTCCCACGGTTAAGATCGGCTTTGAGGCAAACCATTCATGGATGCGCCTGGCGCGCAGCGGCGCCGGAAAATCCTGACCCAGCGCTACAGGGAAATCCGGCTGCGCGGTACGCTCGTTCGCGTTCTCCAAGGTGCCGCTTGGCGGATTGAAAAAGTGCGGCAGCGCGTCGCCGCCAGCAAAACCGGTCCAGTCATGCAGCCCGTCCGCGCCGTCTTTCGGCATGTCGGTATCCCGTCCGCGCCGCACCGGCACCTGTCCCGTGGTGAACAGGCCTATCCCGTCCGGCCCGGCAACCGTCAGGTTCTGCATCGGCGCAGTCATGATCGCCGCCGCGCGGCCGGCATCGGCGACGCTAGCGGCGTGGTTCAGCGCATACAGACCAGGTGCCGGGCTGCCCAAGGCGAACTGCGCCATTTGCACCGCGAGCACAGGTTCCGCGCCCTCGCTGATCACCGGGCCGTGGCGGCTAGTCCGCACGGTCAGATGCACGTCCGCGGCGCCGCGCACATGAATCACCTCTTCCCGCGTCTCGAAGGCGCGCGGGCCGTCCGGCGTGGCATAACGCCCGTCCGGCAGCACGTGCTCGATGAACACGTCCTGGGTGTCGATGCCGGTTGTTGTAAAACTCCAGCCGATATGGGCGTTGCGGCCGATCACCAGGAACGGCACACCTGGGGCCGTGGCGCCGACCAGCACGGCGCCCGGCGTTTCGATCCGCGCCAGGTACCACAGCGAGGGAAACCCCAGCGCCAGATGCGGGTCGCCCGCCATCAACGCGGCCCCCGTGGCGCTGTGCTTGCCGTCCACTGCCCAGGCATTGGAGGCCTGGTTCGGCCACGCGAACGGCGCGGGGAATGCCGGCAGCGCGTCGAGCAGCCCCTGGCGCACGGGCGGCGTGGTGCTGTCCGGCGCCGGCGTGTCGGCGGTCGGGGGCCAGAGCGTGTCGATCCTGGCTTGCGGGATCTTCCCGACGAGTGCGGCATGCGCTAGCTCGCTACGGTAGTTATCCGACAGCCACAGGGATACCGTTTCGCTCCACAGCAGGCAGTCCACCGGTGTCCAACGCTCCGGCGCGCCCAACACCAAATCTTCGGGTGAAGCTAGCCGGCCGCGCTGGTCGATCCAGGCATTCACGCCGGCCGCATAGGCGACCAGGATAGCCTGCAAACGGGCCGGCAGAGTGGCGTAGGACTGCTCGGCGTGCCGGCGCTCGCCGAAAATCCGCGCCATGCGGTCTAGTTTCACCGCGCGCGGCCCGGCGATTTCGGCGAGGCGGCCGGACGCAGCGCGGCGCATCAGCTCCATCTGGAACATCCTGTCTTGCGCATGCAGGTAGCCGAGGGCTGCCGCCGCGTCGGGCTCGCTGGCCGCATGGATGCGCGGAATGCCCCATTGGTCCAGCGTGATGTCCACGGGCGCCGACAGGCCGGCGATGCGTAAATTTGCATGCGCCGGCGGCAACGTCATCCACAGCGCGCCGCCGACTGCGCAGACCAGGATGAGCAGCAGTGCCACGACGCCGAGAGTTATTCGCTTGGCCATGTCCGTTTCCTAGAAAGGCAAGCAGTTCTTTTTTGAAAAAAAGAACCAAAAAACTTTCATCCATTCAGTCCGCGACAGAACTGACAAAGTTTTTTGCTTTTTTTTTCAAAAAAGAAGGCCTTGCTTTCTCAATGCAGCCGCGGCGCTCGCATGAAACTTGTGCGCGCCGCCGAGTGCACCGTCACATGCAGCAGCTCGTCGTCACGCCCCACGCTCATGCGGACCCGCGCGCCCGCCGTGCCCGCGCTCCACACGCGGCGCCATAGTCCTGACAGCTCCGTCACCTCGTCGCCGTCCACCGCCACCACGCGATCCCCGGCGCGCAGGCCCGCCTTGTCCGCCGGACCGCCATCGGCCACGCCGCCCACCACCACGGTGTCATCGTTCTCCATGGCGTATAAACCAAGCCACGGGCGTGGCGGCCGGCGCACCTGACCGTGTTGGACAAGCTCATCCAGGATCGGCGTCAGCAGCGCCGTGGGCACGACCATGTTCATGTCCACGCGGCGGCCCTTCTCGTCGGTCTGCTGAAGGATCAGCGAGCCGATCCCCAGCAGCCGCCCGTCCGGCCCGATCAACCCGGCGCCGCCCCAGAACGGGTGCGCCGGCGCGGTGAACAGCGCGTCGTCGATCAGATACTCCCAGTAGCCGGCGAACTCTTGCCGCCCGACCACTTGGGTCTCCACCGTACGCTTGCGCCCGCCGGCCCCGGCCATCAGCGCGGTGGCTCCCACCGCGACCGCATTGCTGTCGCCGATCGCCATTTCCGGCACGCCCAGTTTGCCAAGCGGCTGTACCAGCCCGAAGCCAGTATCGAAATCGACAGCGAGCGCATGGCCTGGCACCGCCCAGCCCTCTTGTGTGGTGAGCCAGATGCTATCGGCCTCCATCACCAAGTATCCCATGGTCAATA
>CAZZYR010000020.1:8264-13408 GCA_964658235.1 uncultured Acetobacteraceae bacterium
CAGGCCGCCTTTGATGCACACGCCGTTGCCAGCCCGCTCGGTGCCCAGTGTTCCAGCGGTGAATGCATCACCGGGTACATCCGCGCGTAATCCCACAACGCTGCTCAACGCCGCGTCCAGGTCAAAAGCGTAGTCGGCGGGGCGCGGCTGGAGGTTTTGCGGAATATCGCGTTCGGTTTTGGCCATGGATCGGACGTTGCTTCTCTTTGGGTCATTAGAAAGGCGGGCTAAACGCACGGGGCGCAATTGGCCGCGCTTGCAGGCGGGGCACGGCGCGGAGGAGTATCACACCTGCCGTGCCCTCCGTTTGGAACGCCCAATGGCGCCGCCGTCAACACCACTCGCGGTCACCCTGCCAAACCGGGCTTATATCCCGGCGCTGGACGGGCTGCGGGCCGTCGCGATCCTGGTGGTGGTGGCTGCTCATGCGGGTTTGGAGCATGTGGTGCCGGGTGCCTTCGGTGTCACGCTGTTCTTCTTCATCAGCGGCTACCTCATTACCCGGCAAATGCTGCACAGCCTGGCCCTGCGGGGGCGGATCGGCCTGGCCGGTTTTTATTTGCGCCGGATTCTCCGGCTGGCTCCCGCCGGACTCGTTTATGTCGTCATTTCAGGCGGCGTCTACATCGCCTGCGGCGGTCACATCACGGTCCCGGCCTGGCTGTGCGCAATCTTCTATGGCGCCAACATCTATGACCTTTGGGTGGGATACCGTTCAACGCTGGCGGGGGTCCGTCACCCGTTCAACATCCTATGGTCGCTTGCCATTGAGGAACATTTTTATGCTTTCTGGCCGCTGCTCCTGGGCGCAATCTGGCGCTGGTCCCTGGCCATCGTAATGCTGCTGGTGCTTTGCACCGCCGTCCTGATTTGGCGCGTTTGGCTGTTCAACCATTGCAGCTGGGATTTCAGCGTGGTGTGCGGCCGCATTCAGCCCAATCCTGCCTGGCGCTACAACAGGCTCTATCAAGGGACGGACACGCGGCTGGACTCGCTCGCCTGGGGTGTCGTGCTGGCAATCATCGAGGACCGCCGGCGGGCTTGGACGCCGCGGCTGATTGCGGTGGCATGGCCAGCCGGCCTCTGCCTGCTGTTGGTCAGCTTTGTACTCCAGGCTGCCGACTCACGCTTCACGTTCCGGCCAAGCCTGCAGGGCGCCGCGCTGCTGCTGATCTTTCCCGCCCTCCTCAATGGCGAGAACGCCGCGCGGCACGTTCTGTCCGCACCCGCGGCCCGGCTGATCGGCCGCCTTAGCTACTCCCTTTATCTATGGCATTGGGGCGCTTTCGCTCTGGCCGATGGCCTGGCCGGCACCTCCCGGCCTTTGTGGCTTGCGATTGGGTTGCCAGCCGCTGCGCTGCTCTCGGCAGCGTCCTATCTGTTCGTCGAACAGCCTATGCTTCGGTTCCGCCGTCGCGCCGGCAGCGAGGTTGCGGGTTCCTAGATCGACGAGCTGACGTGGGAGAACAGCGTGCTCATGGTCGTGCCAAAACGGCTAAACATCGTAGCAAGCACGAGGCCAAGCACACTTGCGAGGATTCCATACTCAAGAGCGGTTACACCCTTTTGATCGTCTCGCAGTGCCCGCATGATTGCGATGCAATCCATGACATTTCCCGACCCAGTTTTAATACAGCGCCTGTCCGATCACTCCGGCTGCTGTTCAAGGAGCGCGGAGAATGCTCGCGGGTTGCGAACAGGTCAATCCAAATATTGCGTCGACACTTTCCGATAATGCGCGAATGCCGCGAATTACGTGTTTTTTCAGAAGCTAAGGCGATATATTGAAACGCTCAAATCCCCCATCACGTAACTGTGCGAACCATTTTTAGAAAACATACCGTGCAAGTCTTTAAAGAGATACAACTCTTGGTTGGTGGGGTTTCTGTTGAAGCGCGTTGGTGGCACGAAGGTTGTTATCGGTTGCAGACCCGCGCGTTCGCATTGCAAACCATAATTGGTGCCGGGCAGAACGTCTTCGCCCGCATTCCGCGCGGCACCGGAGATTAAGTCCATTGCGATTGGCGATCGGTATTTCAGTGGCCCTGCTCATCGCCATCCTGGTGTTGACGAAGCTGCAAAGCGCACATCCTGGCCTCGCCCCGTCCGACCAATTGGCCTTCGAGCGCCAGCGGGCGGACCGCTTGCGGACTTTGTTGCAAAGCCACGAAACAGTCCCGCTGGACCTCGCCTGCCCCGCCGCCAAGGTCAACGACGCTACCGTGCAGACCCTCTACGTGGTCTGGATAAATACGCGTCCGGATTTGGTGACGATGCAGGACCGTGATGCGGCCGCAGCCGACCTTGGCCAAGTCATCGCGGAATGCCGGGAGGATCCCACGACCCTTGAGACGGAAGCGCATGCGCGTGGGATGGATGTGCAGAAAGCTGTCGCTTTGGCGATCCTCGCTGCGGGGCGATAGTGGCACCTAGCCGGCGACATTGCCAGGTATTGCGGCAGCCAGCCTACGATGCCGTGACGGCTTCCAACCGGGCCACCTCCAGGCGAAGCGCGGGCAGGAACCGGCGCGCGACCGGATCTTCCACTTCGTTACGGTTATAGATATCGAATTCTTCCATTTTCCGGACGGCCACGTCGCTTGGATAGCCGCGCTTTAACTTGGCCCGCCAATGCGCCCGGGATCGCGTAAAGTAATGATTTATCCTTGCGAGGCGGTAATCCGGCGTCTCCAGGCTCAATCCGGGTGCGATGCCGCCCAACTCCGGCGCCGGCCACCACTGCATCGCGCGGGCGCGGGCATCCGCGTAGCTGCCCAGCGTGTTGCCACGCATATCGAAACAGTGTGGGTTCAGGCAGCGCGCCGCGAAGGACGGGCGGATGATGGATTTAACATGCCGTACCGCGAAGAAATCCGCCGGCGCGCGCCGCGTGAAACTGTCCAGCACCAGGCCGTCCGGAAAATCCTCGTGGCCGTCCGAGCCATAGATGGCCCAGTTCAGCGCGATCGCGCTCCAGCCCTCAAACCGCGCTAGGTAGGAATTGATCGTCTCACCCTCGGGCAGCACCACGAATTCGTCCGAATCGACAAATGCGATCCAGTCGAACTCGGGCCGGTATGCCTCACAGGCGGCCCAATAGGCCGCCACCTGGCTGCCTGTGCTTGAATCTGTCCAGAGATGGTATCGTATATCGTGGAGCGTTGAGGCAGCCTTGATGATCTCGGCTGTTCCGTCATCAGATCGGTTATCGAAGATGATCTGCGTGTCGAATCCGGCCAGCGCGTGGAACGCGATCCACTCGGCAATATCGCGCACCTCGTTGCGCACGATCAGGCAAACCGCGGATTTCATGCCCGCGCCGCAACAAACTGATGAAAGTTTTTTGCTTCTTTTTTACAAAAAAGAAGGCCTTCCTTTCTCATCGACCGTTCCGACCCCGAAAGATACCCATGGGTGAAGCATACGCCGCCCGCCCTGGCCAGGGCTACCGCCAGACTCCCGTGATCCAGGTCTCGCCGATGGGCAATGTCGGCAACCGCATGATCCAGTATATGGCGGCCCTTGCCCTGGCGGACCGGGTGGAGCGTGCCCGCGTGGTCCAGATCCATCTGCCCGAGTGGGGTATTCAGATAGCCCCCTTGGCTGAGCCGCCGCGGCCCATGGAGATTGTCACAACTCCGGCCATCGATCAGGACCGCCTCGCTTTGGCGCTAAACGCCGGTAGCCTCGCCGGCGTGGACATCCGGACCTATGCCCAGCGGATGAGCAATTTCGGGCCGCCATCCAGATACCGGGATGTTTTCAAGAGCCCCTTAATCCGCGGCGCCGGCCCAGGCGAGCTCCTGATCAATATCCGCCAGGGGGACGTGCTGGATGCCCGGCATCCCGATTACGTCCTTCTGCCCATCGACTTTTACGCGGACCTGGTGGCCCAGACCGGCCTGGCGCCCGTGTTCATGGGGCAGTTGGAAGATACGCCCTATATCGAGGCCCTTCGGCGACGCTTTCCTGCCGCCCGCATGGTGCCAAGCCAGGGCGCCGTGGCGGACTTCGCCTTTATCCGGGCCTCCCGTCACATCGTGCCCGCCATCAGCACGTTCAGCTGGCTCGCCGCATGGCTGTCGGAGGCGGATACCATCCATTTGCCCATCATCGGCCTGTTCAATCCCGCCCAGTCCCGCGCCACGGACCTTCTGCCGCTGGATGACACGCGCTACAGTTTCTCGCTTTTCCCCTTCCATTACGCGGTGCCCGTCGCCGGCTTCGAGGCCGCCCACGCCTCCATCCGGCAGTTGTGGCGCCTGCTGCCGGCAGACGCGCTGCGCACGCTGCTGGCGCGCCAGCCGCCGCCCCGCGACCATGCCGCCTACCTCCGCGCGTTCGATGAGAGCTTCTATCTGCATCATCATCCGGACATCGCGCGTGTTGTCGCCGATGGCCACATGCCGAGCGGCCGCCACCACTTTGAACACCACGGCTTCTTCGAGGGCCGCGAACCCATCGCCATCGATTACGCCTGGTACTGCGCCACCTACCCTATTGCCGCCATCGAAATGAGCCAAGGCGACGCGTGCGATCCGGTGGACCACTGGGTGCGGTTTGGCCGCGCGCGGGGGTATCGGCGCGGGCCGGCGGGGTGAGTTAAGGAAGGCCTTCTTTTTTGCAAAAAAAGGAGCAAAAAACTTTTTATGGTGCTGTCGCCGGCTTACGCGGCTGGGGATTATTCAACTCGCAAGAGAGCACTATGCCGGAACAAGATCATATTGAATCTGTCGGCCAGTGACCCGGTTGGCGGATCTGCGAAGGTGGGCAGGTAACGTAAAGCAGGATGATCAATCAGGCGGCGCGCTAACGGGGACGCGCTATATAGGAGGAGCCAGTCGGGCTGCTTGGCAATAATCGATTGGTAAATGCCGCCAACGTTCGCACCGCCCAAACCGCAAGGCGGGCAGGGGTTGCAGCCGTCGAGATACTGTATCCGGTTCGTGAAGTTGAGGTTCCAGAGCAGGTAAGGATACGCGTTGACACACCACGCCAGGACTGTGTCCCTGCCTACACTTGTCCGGATCGCATGCACCAACGCCGCTGATGGAGCGAGTGACCGATCCAAATCGTAGTGCTCTGGCACGGATCTCCCCCGATCTTCATACCAGGCCGACGGAGCGGCATTGCTCTTCAGCCAC
>CAZZYR010000021.1:0-13226 GCA_964658235.1 uncultured Acetobacteraceae bacterium
GATGGCCATCCTGTCCCCCGTTCCCGAACCGGTGCCGCTTGAAGAAGTGGCGGCCGTCCTGGCGGCGGCTGCCAGCCGCGTAAGGGGCGGCTCGCCCGCGCTGATCGATGTCAACAGCCGACTGCTGGCTGCCGCCCTGGAAGCCGCCGGCTTCCGCGTTGTGCGAAACGCCGAGCCCACCCGCCAACTCACGCTCTGAATTAAAACACCAGGGCTCACCACTCCGCGACAGCGTTCCAAAAAGCTTTTTGCTTCTTTTTCTCGAAAAAGAAGACCTTGCTTCTCTCTTCCTAAGCGCCCGCCGTCACCGTGGACTATCCCACTTCCAATCCAGGATCTCCGGCATGTCCTTCCCATGCCGGTCGATGTAATGCTTGTGTTCGACTAGCTTGTCCTGAACCACCTGACGCAGATACGCCCCTTTACCGCCGCATTGCGGCACCCGGTCGATCACCGCCTGCACCAGATGAAAACGATCCATTTTGTTCTGCACGCGCATATCGAAAGGCGTGGTGATCGTGCCCTCCTCGATATAACCGCTGACATGCAGGTTGCGGTTGGTTCGGCGATAGGTGAGGCGGTGGATCAACGACGGATAGCCGTGATAGGCGAACACGATGTGCTTGTCCCTGGTGAACATGGCATCGTATTCGGTCTCGTTCAGCCCATGCGGATGCTCGCTGCTTGATTGCAGGCGAAGCAGGTCCACCACGTTCACAACACGTAGCTTAAGTTCCGGCAGGTGCGCGCGCAGGATGGAGGCGGCAGCCAGGATTTCCAGCGTGGGCGTGTCGCCGCAGCACGCCATGACCACGTCCGGCTCACCACCCTGGTCATTGCTGGCCCACTGCCAGATGCCCAGGCCTTCCGTGCAATGCACGATGGCGGCTTCCATGGGCAGCCATTGCGGCAGCGGGTGCTTGCCGGCCACAACCACGTTCACATAATGCCGGCTGCGCAGGCAGTGGTCCATCGTGGACAGCAGGCAGTTGGCATCCGGCGGCAGATACACGCGGACGATGTCCGCCTTCTTGTTGATCACGTGATCGATGAAGCCGGGATCCTGATGGGTGAACCCGTTGTGATCCTGCTGCCACACATGCGAGGCGAGCAGATAGTTCAGCGACGAAATCTTCCGGCGCCATGGCAGTTCCAGCGTCACCTTCAGCCATTTCGCATGCTGGCTGAACATCGAATCGACGATGCGGATAAACGCCTCGTAGCTGTTGAAGATGCCGTGCCGGCCGGTCAGCAGGTAGCCTTCCAGCAAACCTTCGCATTGATGCTCGCTCAGCATCGCATCCATCACCAGGCCTGACGGTGCCAGAAACTGATCCGCGCCGGTGGCAGCGGCGTCCCATTGGCGGCTGGTGGCCTCAAAGACGGCGCCGAGCAGGTTTGAGAGCGTCTCGTCAGGCCCGAACAGGCGGAAGTTCCTCTGCTCCATGTTGCTGGCGATGACGTCCCGCAGGAACAGGCCAAGAACGGTGGTGTCGCCCAGTGAGACCGATCCGGGCGAGGACACGTGCACGGCATGGTCACGGAAGTCCGGCATGCGCAGGTCCCGCAGCAACGCGCCGCCATTGGTATGTGGATTGGCGCCCATGCGGCGCTGGCCCTGCGGCGCCATGGCCGCAAGTTCGGGGATCAAACGGCCGCCGGCATCGAACAGCTCCGCCGGCCGGTAGCTCAGCATCCAGTCTTCCAGCAGTTTCACGTGGCCCGCATGCGCGGCATCAACGATCAATGGCACCTGGTGGGAACGGAAAGTGCCTTCGATGGCCAGCCCATCCACCATCTTTGGCCCCGTCCAGCCTTTTGGGGAGCGCAGGACGATCATCGGCCAGCGTGGCCGCGGCTGCTGGCCGGCACCACGGGCTTTCGACTGTAGGCGCCGGATGTCCTCTATAGCGGCATCAAGCGTTGCCGCCATCAGTTCATGCATGGTCTCGGGGTCATCGCCCTCGACGAAATAAGGCGTCCATCCACAGCCGCGGAAGAACTGTTCCAGCTCGTCAGGGCCGATCCTCGCCAGCACGGTGGGATTGCTGATCTTGAAGCCGTTCAGATGCAGGATCGGCAGCACAACGCCATCAGTGACGCTGTCGAGGAACTTGGTGGAATGCCAGGCGGTGGCCAGTGGCCCTGTTTCAGCCTCGCCATCGCCCACCACGCAGGCGACGATCAGATCCGGATTGTCCAGCACCGCGCCAAAGGCATGGCTGAGCGAATAGCCGAGCTCGCCGCCTTCATGGATGGAACCTGGCGTGCTGGGCGCCACGTGGCTGGAGATGCCGCCGGGAAAGGAGAACTGGGTGAAGAAACGCTTCAGCCCGGCTTCATCCTGGCTGATGTCCGGATAGATTTCACTGTAGCTGCCTTCGAGGTAGGTGTTGGCAACCAGCGCAGGGCCGCCATGGCCTGGCCCGGACACATAGAACATGTCCAGATCGTATTTCTTGATCACCCGGTTCAGGTGGACATAGATGAAGTTCTGACCCGGCGTGGTTCCCCAATGGCCCACAACCAGCGGCTTGACGTGCGCTAGTTCCAGCGGGGCACGCAGGAGCGGATTGTCGTAGAGGTAAATCTGCCCCACCGACAGGTAATTGGCGGCGCGCCAGTAGGCGTCCGTGCGCGCCAATTCGTCCGGCGCCAGGACCGCTGTCCGGCCAGTCTGATTGGTGACATCCGGCGAAGGGCGCGGTTCGGCTGCCTCATCCATGGTGTGCGTCCTTTGGCTGGCAAAACATCAGGTTTCTGCCCAGCCATTCACCTACGCCCCAACATCCCTCCCTAGGAGCATCGGAAACTACCTACCTTTGGTGGAAGCAGAGTGCCCTATGTGGCGCACCGCTTTGCGGACGTTTTGATGGCAGGTCGCGTACACCACGCGCTGCGGCGTTCGATCAGCCCCTTATCATGGGTTAAGGTTTGCCCTCTGACAGCGCAGTCATCGGCCTGCCGCCGAGTCAGTTTGTCTCCGACCTCGGCCAGATCAGCGTGTAGTCGCCGTTCGGCGTGGTGGGCGGCAGGCGCACCAAACCATGATCGGCGGGCAATGAACGCCCCGTGGCAGCATAAAAACGCTGCGCGTCTGTCTGCATGGCTGTCAGCTGGTTCGTCTGAAACGTGGGGTTGCCGACGGGCGCGGTGCCGGCGTAACCGAACGGAAAGCCCGCGACGGTTGGCGCCGTGCCGCGGTTGTCCAGCGCCAGCATCATGTTCGAATTGTAGTGATAGACCGCGCCGGAGGCCATATCGACGACCACGCCAATGATGCCGCCAATCAGGATGTTCCCGAAGACCCAACCATTGACTCCGGAACCTTGCATCTGCTGCGTCGGCTGAAAGCCGGGCTTCGTGCACATCACCTCCACCGGCGCGCTGCTTTTGGCAATGCGCACGCTGCCGGGGGTGCGCGGAATTTCGCCGACCGGGAAGCCCGCCTGGGCAATTTGGCAGTCAGCGCCCTCCGGCGAGGTGTCCACCGTCAGGCTCTGCGAGGTTCCCGTGACGATCGTGGCGCAGGCGGACAGGGTGCCGAGCAGGACGAATGGGACGACAGGAAGACGCATCGCGGCAGGCCTTTGAATTTACACTGCCGGAATAACAGTATACGTCCGCATGCGCAACCAATTGTCTTTGGTCGATCGTCGTGCCCTGCAAAGCCCCCGCCTCTGGTGCTGAGGCAACGGCGCTCCGGTTCCCCCCCTTCTTTTTTACGAAAAAGTGGTGCTTCTTCCACCGCAAATCATGCGCGCCGCCCTTTTCCAAGGATCCGCGACCCCCGGATCCAAAGCTGACATGCTCGGACTCCTCGATCGCGCCGCGCGCAAGGCCAGCCGCGATGGCAGCCGCCTGCTGGTGCTGCCTGAGCTGTTCCTAACCGGGTATAATATTGGCCAGGCGGCATTGCGGGCGGAGGCCGAGCCGATGGATGGCCCGTCCGCGGACGCCGTCGCCCTGATCGCCCGGGCGCATGGCCTGGCGCTGCTTTATGGCTATCCGGAGCGGGGCGCGGGCGGCGAGGTGTTCAACAGTGCGCTGCTGATTGGGCCGGACGGGCAAAGGCTGGCGAATTACCGCAAGACCCATCTGTTCGGGGACATGGAGCGCGCGACGTTCACGCCGGGCTCGGACGCGTTCGTGCTGGCGGATGTAGCCGGCCTGCGCGTGGGCATCCTGATTTGCTATGACGTCGAGTTTCCCGAAATGGTGCGCGGCCTGGCGTTGCGTGGCGCCGATGTGGTGGCGGTGCCCACGGCCTGTATGGAGCCATATGACTTCGTTCCGCAAACCATGGTCCGGACGCGGGCTTTTGAAAATCAGGTGTTCCTTCTCTATGCCAACCGATGTGGACAGGAGGGGGAGATCACCTATCTGGGACAAAGCTGCATCGTGGCGCCGGACGGCACGGTTCTGGCGCGTGCCGGCGCGGAGGACGCGTTGCTGGTTGCCACGCTGGATCATGCCGGCATGGGGGAGTCTCGTTTGCTGAACACGTATCTTCAAGACCGGCTACCGCGTCATTACAATGAGCCGGGCGTATGAGCATCCTGCATCAGGCGACGCAGGAGACCACTGGGTCGGACCGCGCGATCACCACCTTCGGGCCGGATTTTCCGTTCCCTTTCGATGACTGGATACGCCATCGCGCGGGCCTCGGCCGCCTTCCGGCGGACCGACTGGGCACAGAGGTTGCCATCATCGGCGGCGGCATCGCCGGCGTTGTCGCGGCTTACGAATTGATGAAGCTTGGCCTGAAGCCTGTCCTGTACGAAGCCGGGCGGCTGGGCGGCCGGCTCCGCTCGGAACCGTTCGAGGGTGACAGCGGCATCATTGCCGAACTCGGCGGCATGCGGTTTCCGAAATCGTCTGTTTGCTTCTATCACTATCTGAATCTGATGGGCCTGGACACGCGCCCCTTCCCCAATCCGCTTGACGCGGCAACCCCGTCCACCCTGCTCGATCTTGAAGGCGACCAGGTTTATGTGGAAGGCGACACCAACCTGCCGCCGGTGCTGCGCGAGATTTCCGATGCGTGGCGCGTGGCGCTGGAAGAGCAGGCGGACTTCTCCGCCATCCAGCACGCTATCCGCACGCGGGACGTGGCCACGCTGAAGCAGCTTTGGAACAGGCTGGTGCCGCTATGGGATGAGCGCACGTTCTACGACTTTGTTGCCACGTCACGCGCGTTCCAAAGCCACCCGTTCCGTCACCGGGAGATATTCGGCCAGGTGGGCTTCGGCACTGGCGGATGGGATAGCGATTTCCCGAACTCCATGCTGGAGATACTCCGGGTGGCGTTGACCAACCTGGACGAGGACCAGCGCATGGTGGTGGGCGGCGTGGAGCAACTGCCGCGCCGCTTGTGGGCGCATGCGCCGGAGGGCTGCGTGCATTGGCCGGCGGGCACATCGCTCAGCACGCTGCACCAGGGTTCGCCCAAACCGGGTGTCACGCGCATCGCCCGCCAGGGTGAAAGGCTTGCTGTCACGGACCGCTGGGGTGGTGAGACGACTTACGACGCCGTGCTGGTGACGTGCCAATCCTGGTTGCTGACCACGCATATCGACACGGATGAAAGCCTGCTGTCGCACAAGCTTTGGATGGCGCTGGATCGCACCCGCTACATGCAATCTTCCAAGACCTTCGTGATGGTGGATCGGCCATTCTGGCGGGACCGGGATCCGCGCACCGGCCGCCACGTGATGAGCATGACACTGACAGACCGTCTGACGCGCGGCACCTATCTGTTCGACGAGGGTGAAGGACGTCCCGCCAGCATCTGCCTGTCCTATTCCTGGATGGGCGACGCGTTGAAAGTACTGCCGCTGCCCATTGACCAGCGTGTGTCCCTGATGCTGCGCGCGCTGGGCAAAGTCTATCCGGATGTGGATATCGCCAAGCACATCATCGGCAATCCAATCACCGTGTCCTGGGAGTCAGACCCCAACTTTCTCGGCGCCTTCAAGGGAGCGCTGCCAGGACACTATCGCTACAACCATCGGATGTACTGTCACTTCATGCAGGACACCAAACCGCCGTCCGAGCGTGGCTTGTTCCTGGCGGGTGACGGGATTTCCTGGACACCAGCCTGGGCGGAGGGCGCCATTCAAACCGCGCTGAACGCGGTCTGGGGGATCCTGCATCACCTGGGGGGCGAATCGGATCCGGGAAATCCGGGGCCTGGGGACGTGTTTGGTGAGATTGCGCCGGTGGAGTTGCCGGACTAGCACAAAGGAAGGAAGCAGTTCTTTTTTGAAAAAAAGAACCAAAAAACTTCTGTCAGTTCGGCCCGTGATAAGCAGGTGTCGGGTCCAATTAGACAAAAGTTTTTTGCTTCTTTTTTTCAAAAAAGAAAGCCTTCCTACCCTCAGTAAACCACGCACCGCCCCGGATGAATGCCGCCGTAAGGCCCCACATACCCCGGACGGCAGGCACAGGCGCTGATAGAGGCGGTCAAGCCAAGCAGCAGAAAAGCAGTCAGAACACGGCGCATCGGCATAGCCTTTCACAAGTGGAAATCCAGCACAGTTACACGCATCCATGTGTCCGGATCGCGGCGGGATGATAACAGAGTGCAACAGCGGTTGGACGGCGGGGCGGTTGCCGCGCTACAGCGCGGCCATGCGCACCCTCCTGCTTCTCTCCCTGTTGGCCGCCGGCCCCGCTGCTGCCCATGCCATCCTGATCGACAGCACGCCCGCGCCCCTTGGACACGTCCCGGCCGGATCGCTCGCCGTGACGCTCCGCTACAACAGCCGCATCGATGCCGGGCGGTCCAAGCTGGTGCTGCGCCACGCCGGCACGGACACCCGCCTGACCCAGGTGGCTGCTTCCGGGCCTGACCTGCTGCGGGCGGACATTACTGTCAGCCCAGGGGACTACGTGATCGCCTGGCAGGTTCTGGCCACTGACGGCCACATCACCCGCGGCCGCGTTCCGTTCACCGTGGATACCCAGGCTCCGGCGGGCGCCAAGTAGGGTGAACCGCCTTGTCGATCTGATTGGCTATGTTGGCATCCTGCTGCACGGGCTGGTGATCGTCAGCCAGTCCATGGCGCTGGGCGGCATGCTGTTCCTGGTGCTCCTTGCCCGGCCCTATGTGGCCGAAGTGGGGACCCTGGTGGTTCGCCGGACGGCGGAGATTGCCGCCTGGAGCGCCATGGCCCTGGTGGCCGTGGAACTGGTCAATGTTGGCCTGCAAACCGCGGTGCTCGCCACCACGCTGGACCTTCCGGTCAGCAACATCGTGGAAGCCAACTTTGCCATAGCCGGCATCATCAAGATACTGGCTGCCGCCGCTCTGGCCGTACTGCTGTTGTATGGTGCCCGCGCGCCTTGGCTGCTGGCCGCCGGCGCGGTGGAACTGGCCGCGGCCACGCTCACCACCCACGCGGCCGCCCGCCTGTCCGACAACGCGCTGCTGCTGGGTGTGGAAGCGCTGCACCAACTGGGCGCTGCCATCTGGATCGGCGGCATCCCCTGCTTCGTCATGGCGCTCGGCAGGTTGCGGGAGGGGACGGCCCTGCGTCTTGTGGGTGGCCGCTTCTCCCGCATGTCCATGGCTGGCGTAGCGGCTATCCTGGTCTCCGGCATCACCATGACGCTGTTCTATATCGGCTCCTGGGCCGGGCTATATGGCACCGCCTACGGCGTGATGGTGGGCGCCAAGATCGGCATGTTCGCCATGCTTCTGGTGCTTGGAGCGGGCAACTTCCTGGTAACGGAGCGGCTGCGCCGGGACCCGACCACCTCCGTGCTCCGCATGCGGCGGTTCGCCGAGGTGGAGATCGGCATCGGGTTCACGGTGTTCTTCGCCGCCGCCTCGTTGACGTCCGTGCCGCCGGCTATCGACCTGACGACGGACCGGGCTACCTGGCATGAGATCGTGGCGCGGGACCTCTCGCCCCGGCTGCCGACCCTGGTCTCGCCGGACCATGCGCGGCTGGGCATCCCCGCGTTGCAGGCCCAGCTCGATGCCGAAGCGCGCGCGCGCTCCGCCGAACCGCGCGCGGCATTCGTGGAAGGCTCCGGGGAGCTGCCGCCACGCAACGCGGACGATATCGCCTGGTCTGAATACAACCACCACTGGGCAGGCCTGTTCGTGCTGGCCATCGGCATCCTGGCGTTGATCAACCAGGCTGGCGCGCGCTGGGCGCGGCATTGGCCGCTGGTGTTCATCGGCCTCTCCGCGTTCCTGTTCCTCCGATCGGACCCGGAGGTGTGGCCGCTGGGCGATATCGGGCTGATCGAATCGCTGCGTGACGCCGAGGTGGTGCAGCACCGGCTGTTCGCGCTGATGCCCCTGCTGTTTGGCGCCTTCGAATGGTGCGTTCGCACTGGACGCCTGCGCAGCCGCGCCGCGGCCCAGGTGTTTCCGCTGGTGTGCGCCGGCGGCGGCGCGCTGCTGCTGACGCACAATCACACAATCGCCAACGTGAAGGACGCGCTGCTGATCGAATTCACGCACACGCCGCTGGCACTGGCCGCCATCCTGGCCGGCTGGTGCCGCTGGCTGGAGCTGCGCCTGCCGCCGCGTGGCCGCGTGGTGCTGATCGCTGGATGGATTTGGCCGACATGCTTCGTGATGATCGGCCTGATGCTGGTTTTTTATCGCGAGGTTTAAGACAGGCGTTCTTTTTTGAAAAAAAGAACCAAAAAACTTTTGTCTGTGGTTGCTCGGGTGCGGTGAGCGTGGTGTTTTTTGCGGCAAGTGGAGCGACATATGCGACTAGCAACGATATTACTGACGGCCCTCCTTGCCGGTGCTGCTCACGCGCAAAGCCTGCAAAGCGAAACCCCCAAAACTTTCACGCCCGTCACGAAAAGCTTCGACTACGAGCGGCGCGACGTAATGATCCCGATGCGGGACGGCATCCATTTGCACACAGTCATCCTCGTTCCCCGCAACGCGCACCACGCCCCCATCCTGCTGACACGCACGCCGTATGACGCGACAGAGCTCACCAGCTATGGACATAGCGGCCACCTCATCGTCTCGCTGGACGGGTATGACAATGCCGACGACCTGATTGCTGACGCCGGCTACATCCGCGTGGTCCAGGACGTGCGTGGCAAGTACAAGTCCGAGGGCGACTACGTGATGAACCGGCCGCTGATTGGCCCGCTGAACGATACAAAAACCGATCACACCACGGACACATACGACACGATCGATTGGCTGGTGAAGAATATCCCGGAGAGCAACGGGCGCGTGGGCACCATCGGCATCTCCTATGACGGTTTCACCACGCTGATGAGCCTGATCCACCCGCATCCGGCGCTCAAGGTCGCGGTGCCGATGAACCCGATGGTGGATGGATGGATTGGCGATGACTGGTTTCATCGCGGCGCCTTCCGGATGCTCGGCAGCTTGAACTACATCTATGAACAGGAAGCCACGCGCGCCAACGACGAGAAGTTCTGGACCGATCATTACGACGATTACGATGCCATGCTGGAAGCCGGCAGCGCCGGCAGCCTGGCGGCCAGCCGCGGCGAGGACCAGCTCGGGTTCTATCGCAAGCTGACGCAGCACACAGCCTACGACTCGTTCTGGCAAAATCAGGCTGTGGACAAGCTCCTGGCCGCGCAGCCGATTACGGTGCCGACCATGCTGGTGCACAGCCTGTGGGACCAGGAGGATATCTATGGGGCGCTCGCCGTTTATTCCGCGCTGCATGCGCGGGAGGAGTCGCGGGGCAAGCTCTTCCTTGCCATGGGTCCCTGGCATCACGGCCAGGAGATCGACGCGGATTCCATGTTGGGCGAAATCGGGTTCGGCGGAGACCAAGGGCTGTGGTTCCGCCAGCATGTTCTTCGGCCGTTCCTGGATCACTACCTGAAGGATGACGCGCCGCCGATGGACGTTCCTCCGGTCAGCGCGTTTGAAAGCGGGACAAACCGGTGGCTGCGACTGCAATCCTGGCCGCAAGGCTGCGAAAAGTCCTGTCCTGTTTCGTGGATCGCCATGCACCTGCTTCCTGGCGCGAAACTCTCGCCCAAAGCGCCTGCCGATGCGAATGCCGCGACGAGCTACGTGTCCGATCCCGCCAAACCCGTTCCGTTCATTCAGCGCCCGATTCACCTTCTCGCGGACGGTGAAGGGGATTCCTGGCGCAACTGGCTCGCCAGCGATCAGCGCGAAGCGTCCACGCGCCCTGACGTCCTGACATTCACGACCGATCGGCTAACGGCGCCGCTCAAGATCGCTGGTGCGCCTGTCGCCAGGTTGATTGCGAGCACCACCGGCACGGACGCGGATTTCGTCGTGAAGGTCATCGACGTATATCCGGACGAGGTGGCCCAGACGCCGCGGCTGGGAGGATACCAATTGATGGTGTCCGCGGACATCCTGCGCGGCCGCTTCCGCCACGCTTTCGACACGCCGGAAGCAATCCCCGCCAATGAGAAGCAGGATTTTACGTTCGCGCTGCCGAACGCGAACCACGTGTTCTTGCCTGGCCATCGGATCATGGTTCAGGTCCAATCCACCTGGTTCCCGCTATATGACCGCAATCCGCAGACGTACGTGGACAACATCTTTTTCGCCAAACCGGCGGACTATCATGCGGCCACGATAAAGGTGTTTGCCGAGAGTGCGGTGGAGCTTCCGGTTGTCGATGCGTCGAAGTGAGAGGGGAAGCACTTCTTTTTTGAAAAAAAGAAGCAAAAAACTTTTGTCTGCGCTGTCGCGGACTCAAAGTGATAAAAGTTTTTTGGTTCTTTTTTTCAAAAAAGAACGCTTCCTTCCTTAAGGTGCGTCCGCAAACCGGCAAATGCGCGGCTGCGACGCAGCCGCCTGCCGATACACTTCGATATTCGCCATCATGCCGCGGTCCTCATGCTTCAGTACGTGACAGTGATACATGAACCTGCCGATGATCACCGGATCCGTAAACGGCACCAGCAGCTTGACCTCACCCATTTCCGGCACCTCCACATCGTCCAGATAGCCGTCAAATGCCTGTGTTTTCCCGTTGATTTCGATCACCTGGAAGCCGAGCTGATGGATGTGGAACTCATGGAAGTCTTCGGTCCGATTCTGGACTGTCCATTCTTCAACGGTGCCGAACGGCACACGCATGTCGATCCTGTCATGACTGAACCGTTTGCCATCTATGAAATACGCCTGCGCCTCCGCATTCTCGGTAAACACAACGGACCGGCGCGCACCAATGGGGCCGCCGCGCAAATCCACTTGGCGCGGAAACGATATGACTGCGGGCGCCGATGGCGGGGGCGCACCCCGAATGCTGACGGTGCCGAGCGTGCGGTTCAAGGTCATCGTCTTCCCGGCTCCGGTTAGCATATGCGTGGCCACCAGATTGACTGTGCCCTCGCCGGGTGCCGTCACCAGAACGTCAACGCGTGACGCCGGCATAACATCCAGCTGTCCCGCCTCGCTCGCCTGCGCCGCCGGCGTGCCGTCACGTCCGATGATGCGCAAGCGCATGCCCGGCAACGCCAGATGCGCCCAAAGATTGGCACCCTGGTTGCAGATTCGCCAAAGCTGGGTCTCTCCCGGCCGCATCGTGGCGTGCCAGTCCGCAAGACCGTTGACCGAAATGAGCCTGCAATGCAGGTGCGTCTTCAGCAACGCACCCTGGCAAGCGGGCAGGGAGATGTCCTTGATCACCAGCATCTTCTGGGATAATCCGGCGACAGGGCCAAACTCGCTGGCAAAACCATCGACCAGGATGGCACCGCTCAGGCCCGCCATCACATGACCCTCGGTCAACCCGTGCAGATGATCGTGATACCAGAAAAACCCCGCCGGCTGCGCCTTCGGGACGAGAAATGCATAGTTGAAGCTGGCACCTGGCGGCACGGCAATATGCATGTTGTCTCCGCTGCCCTCCGGCGTCACCCGCAGTCCATGGAAATGCAAATTCGTCGGCTCGGACAGATGATTGATCAGCCGGATTCGAACCATGTCACCAGGACGCACACGCAGCACAGGTCCAGGATAGCTACCGTTGTAACTGGCCCCGGAAAAAGCAGCCGCGCCGATGTGGATTATTTGCGGGCTGGCAATCAGGGTCGTCGTTAAAACACCGTTTTCGGACCGGATTTCCGGAAGGCCACCAAGATCAATATCTTCCCAGGCCGGAGCAGGATGCGTTGGAAACGCAAAGAGAAAGGGTAGAGTCACAGCCGCGGCTATCATCAGAACTGCGATGCGCACGCGCCGCCAAGCGCTGGCCGGCGTCTCAGTCCAAACAGCCGAGCCTTGGCCATTTCTACTCAGCATCGAATCGATGCTGATGTCGTGATCGAGGGCTTTAGACACAAACATGGTCGGGTGGTCCGACGGTGGCGGCTACTTCACCGCGACGTTCAATTTCATGCCGGGATGGATGTGGCACCGCACGATGAATTTCCCTGCCTTGTCGAAGGCCACGTCGATGCTCTGGCCGGGTATCTGAAGTCCCATGTCCTTGGCATCGTCGTCGTCATCGCCTGTCTGGACCAGGATATTGTGCTTCACGTCATCCTGGTTGAGAAATTTCAGATGGTCCCCGGTTTTGAGCGAAACATCGGTCTCGCTAAAGGCCTGCCCCGCCTGGATGATGCTGGTTTCTGCCGCAAGCACGGTCGTGCATAGTCCAGCAATCAGTAGGGCGGCCCCTGCAAGGCGTCTCATCGCGAATCCTCTCCAAAACGGGTTGAAGGCATCAGAAATGCCATGCCAGCCATAAATTAGGGTAAAGACAGTTGTTGCGGCTCGCGCCATGCGTTTGGCCATCAAAACGTGTGTAGCCGATATACTGCACGGCCAATCTCAGATTGCCCCAGTGGATAAACGAATTGGGTTTTCCAAATGGTACATAGGCGAGTTCGGCGACGTAGCCCGAGCTGTCAGGCGACCCAGTGAACGTTGACCATGCGGCAGGATCTGCATTCCCGCGCGTGATAAAGACTTGAAGGCTGGGTGTGACGGTGGCGGCGAAACTGTAGGATATGTCAGCGCGGGCGGTGGTCAGATGGCCATGCCGGTGCGTGCCGAACAGGATGGAACTTGCCTGATAGTCGTCGGTCTCGGCGATGATCGTGGCATGGGCAGAAAGCATGTTCGAGGCAATCTGGCGGGGCCGGAAGGTGAACTGCCAATTCGCGTCTGCCGCGATGTCGGTAATGTGGTCGGTCCGCCCGGCAGCCTCCACGCCGCCCGGCTGGACGTGCGCATCGAGGCCGTAGGTGCCCACTTGCCAATA
>CAZZYR010000022.1:0-2122 GCA_964658235.1 uncultured Acetobacteraceae bacterium
TTATCAATTTGGGTCAGCGACAGCAGGGACAAAAGTTTTTTGGTTCTTTTTTTCAAAAAAGAACGCTTCCTTGCCTAAAATATCCAGCCCAGAGACCGCGTAAAGAACCCCGGCCTATCCGCAACCGCATTATCTGTCCGCGGCCCCTGTACAGCGCCCACCTGGATCATGTCGTTCCAGCTGTTCTGATACCAGTTGCTGCCTGGATAGTTGTAGGCCAGCACCGCGGCCGTCTTTTTTGCCTCATTCACCATGCCGATCTTCAGATAGATCTCAGTCAGGCGGGACAGCGCCTCCGGCGTGTGATTTGTCGTTTGGAAGTCATCGATCACGCGCTGGAAGCGGCCGATGGCGGCACCGTATAGATGCTGCTTTTCGTAGTAGCGGCCAACATCCATCTCCTTGCCTGCCAGATGGTCCCGGCACAAATCGATCTTCAGCCGCGCATCGCGGGCGTATGCGCTATCCGGAAAGCGGTTAACCACTTCCTGCAGCGCGGCCATCGCCTCCTGCGTCCCCTTCTGATCGCGGGAGATGTCAGCAATCTGCTCGTAATAGCAGAGCGCGCGAAGATAGTAGATGTAGCCTACGTCCTTGCTGGCAGGATGCAGCGCGATAAAGCGGTCAAGCTGGGAGACGGCTTCGGTATAGCTGTTGCGCCGATACTCGGTATAG
This sequence comes from uncultured Acetobacteraceae bacterium, assembly GCA_964658235.1. Taxonomy (GTDB): domain Bacteria; phylum Pseudomonadota; class Alphaproteobacteria; order Acetobacterales; family Acetobacteraceae; genus BOG-908. The sequence continues at coordinate 676 of CAZZYR010000022.1, forward strand.
CCCTCCATCAGCTGCGCGTTCGTCGCCCAGCTGGAATAGGGATAATTCTGCTGGATGGCATCGAAATGCTTCACAGCGGTGCTGTAATTGTTCCGCTGCAAGGCATCCACGCCGTTGCTGTAGAGCTGATCCGGCGGCTCGTCGGCCAGGTTCACCTTCGGCGTGTCATCGTCCGTTTTGGTGAAGGGCAGGATGGAGTGGATGGTGGCGCAGCCTCCCAGGCTGGCTGCCAGCAACAGCGGTATCAAGGGCCGGCGGCGGGCCACCGAGTGCAAAAGGACGGTCATGCGATCTGCTTACACCAAGCGCCGGGCGGAAGGCGAGTAGGCGCCGCCTCAGGCGGCTTCGGCGGTCGCTGCCTGAGTGAAGTCCGTAGTGGCGAACTCGGCGGGAGCATAATGCGGGACCGACCAGGCGGAGGCATCCAGGCTGACCCGGCGCCAAGCGCCATGGTCCGCGAACAGGGCACGGAGCAAGCGATTGTTCAGCGCATGGCCGGTGCGATGGGCCACGAAGCGGCCATGGATGGGGGCGCCGGCCATGGCCAGGTCACCCACTGCATCCAGCATCTTGTGGCGCACGAACTCATCCGGCGCACGCAGCCCCTCCGGATTTACCACCCGGTCTCCGTCAACCACGATTGCGTTGGCCAGGCTGCCGCCGCGCGCCAAACCGGCCGCCTGCAGCGCCTCGATCTCGTGCAGCATGGTGAAGGTGCGGGCATTGGCCAGCACAGTCCGGAAGCCCTGTTCCGTCATGGACATGCACAGCGCCTGGCGCCCGATGGCGGCAGCCGGGAAATCGATCGACAGTGACATCTCAAGCGTGCTGCCGCCGGGCCGCAATTCAGCCCAGGACTCGCCCATCGCTACGCGCACGGGGCGCAGAACCTGGATAACGTGGCGCGAAGCGGCCTGTGCGCGGCGGCCAGCGCAATCGATCAGGAAGACAAAGGAGGACGCCGAACCGTCCAACACTGGGACTTCCTCGCCGTCCAGTTCGACTACCGCGTTATCGATTCCCGTGCCGGCCAGGGCCGCCATCAAATGCTCGACCGTCCGCACACAGGCCTGCTTCTGGTCCGGATGGTTGATCTGTGTACACAGTCGGGTGTCTGTGACGGCATCCGCGCTCGCAGCGATGTCCACGCCCAGATCTGTCCGGCGGAATACGATTCCGGTGCTCGGCGCGGCCGGCGACAAGGTGAGATGCACCCGCTGCCCGCTATGCAAACCCACGCCAAGGCAAGAGATAGGCGCCGCAAGCGTGTGCTGAACTGTGGGCAGGCGGTCGACCCGGATGTCCGTCATGCCGTCCATGTGCGTGTGGAAACCTTTGCGGTGGCGGGGGCTGATCGCCCAAAACGGCGTCAAACATTAAAAGACCGAATGAAGGCTTACCGCGCCCGCATTCGGTCTTCCAGTCAATCATTATTGCCGCATGTTAC
>CAZZYR010000022.1:2222-13077 GCA_964658235.1 uncultured Acetobacteraceae bacterium
GGCTTGAACCTGCAACTGGGGTTGTTCCTCCTGCACGTAAGCTACTGCCGTGGCCTGGTTGCCCATGGGCATGCGCGGCGGAATCAACGTGTGCACAGGTGTGTTCCCTGCCCCGGAGGCACCCTGGCCGATGCCGGCGGGCGACGGGCGGGGTATGCCGCCACCCACCGCGACCAGACGCGGGCCGGTGCTGGCCGGCTCGGCGGCCTGCTGCGCCGGCGTATCGATGCCGGTGGCAACCACGGACACGCGGATCTTGCCGGCCAGGCTGTCATCCACCGCGCTGCCGAAGATGATGTTGGCGTCTTCGGCCACTTCCTCGCGGATGCGGTTGGCTGCCTGGTCCACTTCGAACAGCGTCATGTCGTCGCCGCCGGTGATGTTGATCAGCAGGCCGCGCGCACCCGCCATGCTGGTGTCTTCCAGCAAAGGATTGCTGATCGCCGCTTCGGCGGCACGGATGGCGCGGTTTTCGCCTTCGGACTCGCCCGTGCCCATCATGGCTTTGCCCATTTCCGCCATCACCGTGCGGATGTCCGCGAAGTCCAGGTTCACCAGGCCGGGCGCCACCATCAGATCTGTCACGCCGCGAACGCCCATATACAGGACGTGATCGGCCATCTTAAACGCCTCCTTCCAACCGGTCTTCTCATTGGCGAGGCGGAACAGGTTCTGATTCGGGATGACGATGAGCGTATCGACGAATTGCTGCAATTCGGCGATGCCGGCATCGGCCGCCTTCGCGCGGCGGACGCCTTCGAACGTGAATGGCTTTGTGACCACGCCCACAGTCAGGATGCCGCGTTCGCGCGCCATGCGCGCGATCACCGGAGCCGCACCCGTGCCGGTGCCACCGCCCATGCCGGCAGTGATGAACACCATGTGCACGCCGTCCAGATGGCGGGCGAGCTCATCACCCGCCTCTTCCGCCGCCGCTCGCCCAATCTCCGGCTTGGCACCAGCGCCCAGCCCTTGGGTCAGATGCGGGCCAAGCTGGATGCGCCGGTCCGACCGGCTGTGCATCAGCTGCTGCGCGTCCGTGTTGGCAACGACAAAGTCCACGCCCTGGAGATTGAGCTGGATCATGTTGTCTACGGCGTTCGTGCCGCCGCCACCTACGCCGATGACGGTGATGCGCGGCGTGAAATCAGTGTGCAGCGTGTGCGGAATGGTGAGGTTCAGGGTCATCGGGGTATCCCCTTGCTGGATAGAGCTGTTGTTGAAGCGTTACTGCGTGTTCAGAGTCGTTCACGCAGAAAATCGACGATCCTCCGCAGCAGGCCGGCGGGCCTGCCAGGTTCCAGATCGATATCGTGCAGGGACCTACCTTCGCCGGCGGCCCAGGAGAGCAGGCCGATGGCTGTGGCGAAGGCCGGCCCGGACGCGGAATCAGGCAGGCCACGCATGCCGGCCGGCCGGCCGAGCCGCACCGGCCGATTCAGCACCGTGGCCGCCAGATCACGCACGCCCACCAATTGGCTGGCGCCACCGGTCAGCACCACGCGGCTTCCCGCCGCGCGGCCGAGCCCTGCGCCGTCCAGCCGATCGCGCACCATCTCGAAGGTTTCTTCCAGGCGGGGCTTGATGATTCCCACCACCATGCTGCGCGGGATCTTAGCGAATTGGTGGTCTTCCTCGCCGATCAGCTGGACGGCCAGGATTTCCCGCTCGTCATCCGGGCTGGAATGCGCGTTGCCGTAAAGCGTCTTCAATCGTTCCGCATTGTCGATGGGTGTGCTCAGCACGCCGGCGATGTCCCGCGTCACGTGCTGGCCGCCGATGGGCACCTGGGCGGTGTGCAGGAGCTGGCCTTCGCCAAACACCGCAAGGCTGGTGGTGCCGCCGCCCATGTCCACCACGGTGGCGCCCAGGTCCCGTTCATCATCGACGAGGCAGGACAACCCGGAGGCGAACGGCGCCGATACAACCTCGGAGATTTCGAGATCGCATCGCCCGACCGCGGCGCCCAGGTTGCGCAGCGCCATCGATAGCGCGTCCACAACATGCAGCCGCGCGGAGAGCTGGTCGCAGTGATGGCCGCGCGGATCGGCCACGCCCTGTGTCTCGTCTACCGAGAAGCTTACCGGCAGCGAATGGATCGTCTCGCGCCCTTCGGTCACTGCACGGGCGCGGCCTTCGGTGATCACGCGCCGCACGTCAGCCTCAGTCACCTGACGTCCGCCGACCGGCCACTGCACGTTGAAGAGGCGCGATTCGGGATTGCCGCAGGACAAGTTCACCGTCACGCTGCGCAACCGGTAATCAGCCATCTCCTCGGCGAGCGCCACGGCCGCGCGGATGGCGCGTTCCGCCTCATCCAAATCCGTGATGCCGCCACCGCGCACGCCGCGCGCGCGGGTAAAACCGCTGCCCAGCGCGCGCAGGCTTCCATCAGATTCGGTGCGGCCGATCAGACAGGCGATCTTCGTGCTGCCTACGTCAACGACGCCGAATGGGCCGGTCCGCATATTGCGCGCGCGCGCCGGCGGATCCGGTGGCGAGGGCGGCGGCAGGCTGATCTGATCGCGCACAAACCTGGCGCTGCTCGACAGCTCGTTCATGTCGCTCTCCTGCCGACGATGTCCGGCATCTTCTCCGCCGGTTTCGCAGATTCCGGCTTGGTGTCCGGTGCCGCGTCAACTGGGGGACGCGACCGCACCACAAGGCGGTCCGGAAGCCGCATGTCCACGAACAGCAACGGGCGGTCCAGCAATTGTTCCTGCGCCTGCAAATCAGTCAGCTTGGTGAGTGCCGCGGCTTCATGACCCTCCGGGAGCATTACGGTGACGCCATTTTTGAGTTGCAGGTTCCAGCGGCGATCGCCTACGCGAACGATGGCATCCACGCGTGACTTGATGTCCGGCGCGCCCGCCAACGCGGTGACGATGTCCAGCGCGTGCGGCGGCGCGCCCAGTCCCACGATCAGCGGCACCTTGTCCGTGAAGGCTGTCACATCCTCGTTCGTCACCACTTCGCCTGCACGGTCGACGAGCTGAAACTTTCCCTGATTCTGCCAGATGGCGAAGGGCCGCCGCTCTGTCAGATCCACATAGATGGTTCCAGGCAAGCGGCGCTCCACGGCGACGTGCTGGACCCACGACAGGCTTTCGATGCGCTGGCGCGCGCCCTCCACGGAAAAGCCGAGGATCGGATCGCCTTTGCGGACGCCAAGAGCGCGGCGGAGCAGCGGCTCCGGCGTATTGGACAGGCCGTCGATCCGGATGTCCTGAACGCGCAAATCGATGGCGCGGCCGAAGCGCTCCTGCAAGGCCGCAATCGTTCCGCCGGTCTGCGCGGAGTGCGCCACGCTCACACCTACCAGCACCACCGCGAACCCGGACGTGGCCCATGCGGCCAGACGCAGGTTTCGCCTTTGCCGCCGTACTAGCAGCTTCATCCGGCTTGGCCGGGCAATCTCTCGCCTCACACGCGACATGCGGCGTGCTCCACCATCCAGGCGCATAAAGCGGGAAATGCGATACCGCGGTAAGCCGCCTGCTCCGGCAGCAGCGAGGTGGGGGTCAAACCAGGCTGCGTATTCACTTCAAGCAGCACAAGGCGGCCTGGCTCGCCATGCGTGTCGTCGTAACGGAAATCCGCGCGCGTGGCTCCGCGACAGCCCAATGCGCGATGCGCGGCCACGGCAAGCGCCAAGGCTTGCGCATGGGCTTGCGGATGCAGAGCCGCCGGAATGACGTGGCGCGAACCGCCGGCTGCGTATTTGCTGTCGTAATCATAGAACGCATGGGAGGCGGATATTTCCGTGACCGCCAGTGCCTCCTCGCCCATGACCCCAACTGTCAATTCGCGTCCCGCGATAAACTCTTCCACCAGCACCTGCGGTCCGAACCGCCACTCCCGCGCGATGGCTGTGCGCCTGTTATCGCCCGTCAACAAAATGTCCACGCCCACAGACGAGCCCTCGTTCAGCGGCTTGACCACATACGGCAACGGCAGAGGATCACCAGCTTCCAGTTCCTCGATGGCCACGACGCGGCCCTTCGCGATCGGTAAGTCCGCGGCGGCAAACACTGCGCGGCTGGCCGCCTTGTCCATGGCCAGCGCGGACGCACGCACGCCGGAATGGGTGTATGGAATCGCGAGCCAATCCAGCACGCCCTGGATCACGCCATCTTCGCCAAACCTGCCGTGCAGCGCATTAAACACCGCGTCCGGCCTGGGCGACAAGGCCGCAAGAACGGCGCCCAGATCTTCCGTCACTTCCACCGGCGTCACTTCGAAGCCGGCGCCGCGCAATGCCGCAATCACTTGCAGACCGGAGGACAGGCTCACGTCGCGCTCAGCGGATATGCCGCCGTAAAGGACCGCTACCCGTTTCATACAACAGCCTCAGGGCGGTTGAGCGGCAAACCCAGCCGCTTGATTTCCCAAATGAGCGAGATACCGCTGGTGACATGCACGCGACGGCGCACTTCCTCACCCAATCCTTCCAGATCAGCCGCGGTGGCAGCACCCGTGTTGAGCAGGAAGTTGCAATGTTTTTCGGATACTTGCGCTCCGCCACGCACCAGGCCGCGGCAGCCGGCGGCATCGATCAGCTCCCAGGCGGGGACGCCTTCAGGGTTGCGGAACGTGGATCCGCCGGTGCGTGCGCGCACAGGTTGGGTGGCCTCCCGGCTGGCGCGTATCTCGGCCATGCGCGCAGCGATCATTGCCGTGTCGCCGGCACGCGCTAAGAAACGCGCGCGCGTCACAACGCATTCGGGGGGAAGGCCGGAATGGCGGTACGAGAATCCAATCTCGCCGGCGCTCAGACGGATCATCGCGCCTTGTCGGGTCACGATCTCCGCCCAATCAAGCGTGCTCGCCACATCACTTCCATACGCCCCAGCGTTCATCGCGACCGCGCCGCCGATTGTGCCAGGGATGCCACTGAGGAACTCCAGCCCGCCCAGTCCGGCTTGGGCGGCATGTTGCGCCACCGTGGCGTCCAGGGCGCCGCCACCGGCAATGATGCCATCGGACTCGGTCTCGATCCCGCCGAATCCCCGTGCCAGCCGGATAACCACGCCGTCCAGCCCACCATCGCGGATGATCAGGTTCGATGCCGCGCCAATGACGGTGACCGGCAAGTCCATCGGCATTCTCGACAGAAAACGCGACAGATCGTCCGCATCCGCTGGCCTGAAAAGCACCTCTGCCGCGCCGCCGACACGAAACCAGGTGTTCGGGGCAAGGGCCATATCCGCTTGGATTCGCCCCGCTACGTCTGGCAGCGACTCGACGATATGCAACGTCCGCCGCGCCGCCATCATGCCGCATTACCCGTGCGACGGCCGCGTCCCGCGCCCTGCAATTCGGCCAATTGCGCCGGCAGCGCATGGGCCCATGCAGTGATGTTGCCGGCACCAAGGCAGACGACGAAGTCACCAGACTTTGCAATGGCATGCACCATTTCGGCCAGATGATCCGGGGTTTCCAGCGGCACCACGCTGCGATGTCCGCTGGCCCGCAGGCCATCCACAAGTCCGTCCCGCGTATAACCAGCAAGAGGTGGCTCGCCGGCGGCATACACGTCCGCCACAATCACAGTGCCGGCGTCATTCATGCAGGTGCAGAATTCGGTGAACAGGGACGCGAGGCGAGAATAGCGGTGCGGTTGCACGACTGCCACCACATCACGCGCGCCGGCCTGGCGCGCGGCCTTCAACACGGCGGCGATTTCCACGGGATGGTGACCGTAATCATCGATGATCGTGATCCCGCCGACCTCACCTGTCTTGGTGAACCGGCGTTTGACACCACGGAAGCCAGCGAATGCGCTGCGCATCGTTTGGTCGTCGATTTCCATTTCGAAACCGACGGCCACCGCTGCCAGTGCATTCTGCACATTGTGCTGGCCCAGCATGCCGAGCCGGAACGGCCCCATGCGTCGGCCGCGGCCGCGGAAGCGGTCCGTCACCGCCACATCGAACGTGGCACCCTGCTTGTCCGCCCGTAGGTTTTCCCCACGGATATCGGCCTGTGGCGAAAAACCGTACGTGACGATTCGCCTGTCTATCCGCGGGATCATGGCCTGCACGGCAGGATGGTCGATGCACAGAACGGCAAAACCATAGAAGGGAATATTGCTGACAAACTGGTCGTAGCCCGCCGTCATTGCCTCCGCGCTGCCCCAATGGTCCAGATGCTCAGGGTCCATGTTCGTGACAACGGCGATGGTGGCCGGCAGGCGAAGGAAACTTCCGTCACTCTCATCCGCCTCGACGACCATCCAGTCGCCTTCGCCAAGCCGCGTATTGCTGCCGTATGCCTCGATGATGCCGCCGTTGATCACGGTGGGATCCAGCTTAGCGGCTTCCAGCACCGCGGCCACAAGGCTGGTGGTGGTTGTCTTGCCATGCGTGCCGCCCACTGCGATAGCCCAGCGCAACCGCATCAATTCTGCCAGCATCTCCGCGCGGCGAACCACGGGGATCAGGCGTTGGCGCGCGCTGACAACTTCAGGGTTATCCGCCTTCACCGCGGTGGACGTCACCACCACCTGTGCATCGCCCAAATTGGCCGCATCGTGTCCGATCGCGATGTGGATGCCTTGCGCGCGTAACCGATTGACGTTGGCGTTATCCGAAATGTCACTGCCCTGCACAGCGTAACCCAGCGTATGCAGCACTTCGGCGATGCCGGACATGCCGATACCGCCAATTCCTACAAAATGGATTTTGCCGATGCTGAGTGGCAGGGCCCTCATGGCCGGACCTCTGCCTGACTGATCATTCGCTCGACCGCGTCGGCCAGGTCGGAGGCTGCCCGCGGCCTTGCGCAATGTGACACGGTTTCTTCGGCTTGCGCCAACCGTACGGGATCAATTAGTAATCTTGTCATTTCAGCCGATAAACGCGACGGCGTCGCATCAGATTGCGCGACCACAACTGCGCCGGTCAGCGCGCGTGCGTTTGCGGACTGGTGATCGTCGATCGCTCCAGGAAGCGGCACCATCACACAGGCGCGTCCCATGATGGCAATTTCCGCGCAGCTCGAGGCGCCAGCGCGGGAAATTACCAAATGCGCCGCCCGCAGGCGTTCCGCCACATCCCCAAAGAAGGGCGCCAGTTCAGCAGGAATGCCCGCAAATTTGTAGGCGGCGCGAACCCGCTCCAGATCTTCGGCCCGGCATTGCTGCACCACGTGGAGCCGAAGCCGGACTTCAGGCGGCAGCAACGCTACTGATTCCGGAACCACATCGCTGAAAATGCGCGCGCCGAGCGAGCCGCCCAACACGAGAAGTTCCAGCCGCTCACCATGCTCGGGCCGCGCGTGTCCCGCGACGGCGCGGATGGCGGGACGCACCGGGTTGCCTGTCACCAGCGTGGCAGCGTCAGCAGGCACGCGCGCGGTATCGGCAAAACCAAGTGCCAGCAAATCTGCTCGGGACGCCAGGAACCGGTTTGCCCGGCCAAGCACCGCGTTCTGTTCCTGAAGAATAACTATCGGACGCCGCCGCAGCAACGATGCCGCCAGCACCGGCGGCACGGACGGATAGCCGCCAAACGCAACAATGACTGAAGCATCAAGGGATTTCAGCAACCGCCCTGCCTGTGCCACGCCAGCGGCCAAGGACAGCAGCGCGCGACCAGCCCGCATGACACCGCGCCCCGCGATGCCCGCGCCGCGCAGCACGTGCTGTTCGCGCATGGCAAATACCGGGCTGTGCAGCGCACCGGACCGCTCGTCCGTCATGAGCACGATGCGATGGCCGCGATCAATCAGGGCCGCTGCCAGCGCTTCTGCGGGAAACACATGGCCACCGGTGCCACCAGCCGCAATCACAATCGGCCGCACTGCGGGCCCCCTCATAATGGATCCCCATGCGTGCGGCGCCGCGTGAGTGCCAGCAGCATGCCCATGCCCAGCGCCACGGACAGCGCCGAGCTTCCGCCGTAGGAGATGAAAGGCAATGTCATCCCTTTTGTGGGGATCAGATGAAGCGCCGACGCCATATTCACAAAGGCCTGCAGTCCAAACCCTGTCACCAGCCCGGCTGCCGCCAAAATCACAAACTCGTCGTGCTCCTGCACAAGACGCAGCAGCCCGCGCAGCACGATAAACGCAAACACGCCCAGAATGAGCAGGCAGATCACCAAGCCGAACTCCTCACCCGCCACCGCAAAAACGAAATCCGCATGCGCATCCGGCAAAAGATCCTTCACCCGCCCTTCTCCTGGGCCGCGGCCAAGCAGCCCGCCGTTGCCGAATGCCTGGAGGGCGGTGTCCACCTGGTAGTGGTCGCCGCTTTCAGGGTGAACAAACCGCATGACTCGGCTGCGGACATGCGGAAAGAACATGAACGCGCCTGCCGCGGCGCCGGCCATGCCCACGGCCGCCACACCCACGAACGCCATGTTCATTCCGCCCACAAACAGTTGCGCGAAAAACACCGCGGTGATCACGGAGAGCATGCCGATATCGGGCTGCGACTTGAGCAGCATGAGAATCACGCCGAACACCCCGAACGCAAGTAGCGTCCCTGGGAATCCGCGTGTGCGACGGGCTTCTGTCAGCAGCCACGCCGTGACCACCGCGAAACAGGGCTTGAGGAATTCGCTCGGCTGGATAGACATGCCCGGCACGGCGATCCAGCGGCGCGCGCCTTTGATCTCCACGCCGTGCACCAGCGTGAGGGCAGTCAAGAGGATCGCCGCGATGCATCCGGCCAATGCCACCCGCCGGATCGTACGGGGCGAAAGTAAGGACACACCGACAATCACGGCTCCGGCCAACAGCAGAAAGACCACCTGCTTAGCGATGAACACGTCCCGCGACTGATGAATGCGCTCGGCCACCGCAGGGCTTGCTGCGAGCACGAGCACATAGCCGAAGCCGATCAGTGTCACGATGCAGAACAGCGTCCAGCGATCGACCGTCCACCACCAGCGGCCGAGAACGGACTGGTCCGCGCGCGAAAACGTGGCCATCAAGCCGCGTCCGGCAATGCGCGAACAAGCGTTGCAAACCGTTCACCACGCGCCTCAAAACCTGAAAACTGATCGAAGCTCGCGCCGGATGGTGAGAGCAGAACAGTATCGACGCCCAGTTGGCGCGCGGATGCCAGCGCATCCGGCACCGCGCGATCTAAAGCATCGACAATTCGCCATGACACGCCGTGTGCGGACAGCGTCTCGGCAAACGCGTGCGCGTCCCGGCCGATCAGCAACGCTTCGGCTACATGCGAGAACAATCCTGAGAGCGGTGCAATGCCGCCAGCTTTGGCAATCCCCCCGGCAATCCAGATCACACGGCCATAGCAGGCTAGCGCGCGCGCAGTGGCATCCGCATTCGTCGCCTTGCTGTCATTGATAAAGCGTATACCATCGATTGTGGCCACCAGCTCCTGCCGGTGCGCCAATCCGGGAAACGTCAGAATGCTGGAAGCAACGACGTCCCTCGACACCCCCAGCGCCATTGCCATGGCGGTGGCGGCGGCGGCGTTTTGAGCGTTGTGCACGCCCGGCAGCGCAGGTGCTGTCGCCAGATCGACGATTGACCCGGCCGCGTCCCGCAAGATGGTGCCGTCACACCACAGATCCGCCGGCGCATGGCCGGAGATGCGCACGACGTTTGGCCGCATTGCCGCGAGGCTGACGCTGGCTGGATCGTCGATCCCAACCACAGCGATGTCACCCCCCGCCTGACGCGCAAAGATGTTGCTTTTGGCGGCCAGATAGCCGGCCATGTCACCGTGGCGGTCGAGATGATCCGGGCTGAGATTGAGCATACAGGCGACATCGAACCGCAATGTCGCGAGTCGCTCCAACATATAGGAGGACATTTCCAGCACATACACACCGGAATCCGGCAGCAATTCCAGGCTCAGCGCGGCGGGCCCTAGATTGGCACCCGCAGCGTGTGGGACGCCAGCCTTGGCGAGGATGTGGGCTAGCAGCGCGGTGGTGGTGGACTTTCCATTCGTTCCGGTGATGCCAGCGAATCGGGCGCGGCTGCCGCTGCCACGCGCCGCCTGAAAAAGCAATTCGGCGTCCGTCAGGATCGGCCGGCCAGCCAAGCGTGCCGCGGCTGCAATGCGATGCGGCACCGGCAGCAGATGCGGAATCCCGGGAGAAAGGACCACCGCGTCGAAGTCGCCAATATCCGCCGTGGGATCGTGCACCACGAACTCCTCACGCAGTGCGGCCTCGCGCGCGAATGGCGCGTCATCCCACCCCACCACGGATGCGCCCATGGCGGTCAAGGCACGCAGCGCAGCCAGGCCGGCGCGCCCAAGTCCCACCACGGCAAATCGCCGGTTGGCAAACACCTCGTGTGAAAATTGCGTCATCGTATCTTCAGCGTTGCCAGGCTGACGAGTGCCAGGATCATCGAGACGATCCAGAACCGGATCACGATCGTGGGTTCCGCCCAACCTTTCTTTTCAAAATGATGATGCAGCGGCGCCATCAGGAATACCCGCCGTCCGGTTCGCTTGAACCAGAACACCTGGATGATCACGCTCACGGTTTCCACCACGAACAGGCCGCCGGCAATCATCAGCACGATCTCATGCTTGGTGGCCACGGCCACGGCACCCAGCGCGCCACCCAGCGCGAGGCTGCCGGTATCGCCCATGAACACCGCGGCAGGCGGCGCGTTAAACCACAGGAACCCCATTCCCGCGCCCACCACGGCTGCGCAGAACACCGCCAATTCACCCACGCCCGGGATGTGATTCAGTTGCAGGTAATCCGCGAAAACACGGTTACCCACAAGGTAGGCAATCAACGCGAACACACTGGCCACAATGATTGTCGGCACTGTGGCCAAGCCGTCTAGCCCATCCGTCAAATTCACCGCGTTGCTGCTGCCAACGAGCACAAACATACCAAAGAGTGGGAACAGC
>CAZZYR010000023.1:0-13056 GCA_964658235.1 uncultured Acetobacteraceae bacterium
AACACCGTGCACCACGTACAGGAAAATGAACCGGACAGCCGTGGGCTTGACCCGGGCATCCACGCGTCAGCCACGAACACTGCTGTTCATACAGTTAGCAAGGCTTCTTTTTTGCAAAAAAGAAGACCTTTCTTGCCTTCCTACCCCACCTAAACTTTCTGCCGCGGAAACAAATACTTCCCCATCGTAATCGCCAGCGCCCCCAACTGCACCGTCGTCCCGCCCACCACCGCAATCAAAACATTCGCCGTCACGATCCGGTCCTTCGGCGCGATGATCTTCGCCGCCAAATCCAGGTCATCGGCATGAAACACATACGCCACGCCGGCCAAAATCAGCAGGTTCGCCAGCAGGAACGTGCCCGCCACAGCGTAGGAAATATGCGTCCTGACGCGTGAATCCGTCAGCGCAATCTTTTCAGCAATCGTAATCGGGCCGGCAAAATCATCGAGCCCGGTGGGCGTCGGCCGTTCAGGTGACAAGGCTGATGGTCAGCGGCTCATCCCGTCCACTCAGCGTCACCGTATGCTCCGGCGTGGCCTTGGACGCGGCGGCCCGCGCCAGCGCTATGGCTTTGCGAAGCACAGCGGCATTGGTCTTCACGCCGAACACCGTCTGCAATTCGCGGATCGTGCTGATGGTTCGTTCATCCATCTCGAATGTCGTCACCGGCATGGCTGCGTCCTTATCTTACACAGTCTAAATCTATACACAAACCAAGCCATTTTCAAGCAAAAACTATATAGTTTTACCCGTCACGGGTTGCACACGGCATCCCCCTCGCCCGGCCCCGTCCCCTTCCCATCCGGTCCGGCCGAGCACAAATCATAATCGTGGTTCTCCCTGCGGGACGGCACCGCATACAGCCACGCATGGTTCCACGGGTCCTTCAGCGCGGACACGTTCTTCAGATACGGGCCGTTCCAATCCGCCACGTCCGTTGGCTTCTCCCACAGCGCCCCCAGCCCCTGCTCCTGCGTGGGGAAGCTGCCCAAATCTAATTTGTAATTCTCCAGCACCGCTCCCAGCGCCTCAATGTCCTGTTTTGCAACGGACACCTTCGCCTTGCCCAGCACGTTGAACAGCGCCGGCGCCGCGATGGCCACCAGAAGCCCCAGAATGGCGATCACCACCAGCAATTCCAGCAACGTGAAGCCGGCCTCGGCGTCGTCCTGGTCCTGAGTCTCCGGCTGCGTCACGAAAGCGGCTCCTGCTGCGATGGCCGGCTGTTTTGCGGCCTGGCACGCCGCGCGGCAAGACGAGCCGGGATGAACCTCTGGTCATCCGCGCGAAGCCATCTTCCGCTCCGTTCACGAACATGCGATCCGTGCGGATATGGCCGTGCCCTTCCTCGCCTGCATGATCGCCGCCGCGCAATTGGGCGCCTTCCCGCCGCGCGTGCTGCCCTCCATCCAGGCCGTCGAAGGCGGCCGTCCCGGCCTGATCCACATGAACGCGGACGGCTCGGCCGATCTCGGCCTGATGCAGGTGAACACGCTGTGGGTGCCCATCGTCGCCCGCGCGCTCGGCGCATCCCCCGTCCAGGTCCGCGCCGCGCTGATCGATGACGGCTGCTTCTCCATCCGCATCGCCGGCGCCATCCTGTGGGACTACCGCGCCGCCCGCCACGGCGATTTGATGCTCGCCATCGGCGACTACCACTCCCACACGCCTTTGCTGAACCGGTCCTACCAAGCCCAGGTCCTTGGCCGCGCGGCGGCGCTATTCGAGCAGAGGTAAAGGCAAGAGTTCTTTTTTTCAAAAAAGAAGGCCCTCCCTTCCCTTCCGCGGAGCCATCTGAAACAAGCCCCGCCATGCCCTCCCTCGCCATCCCTCTGCAGAACGCGTCCAACCTGCGTGATCTAGGCGGCTGGCCCACCAAGGACGGCCGGCGCGTCCGCACCGGCCTGATCTTCCGCGCCCCCGCGCTGGCAAACCTCTCATCCGCGGACGCCGAAACCATCGCCGCCCTTGGCCTGCGCACCGTGTGTGACCTGCGCGGCGTGCGGGAGGCCGCCCACACGCCTGTCAGCCTGCCCAACGCCACGGTCCTGGCGCTGCCCATCGAGCCCTCCGTGGGCGCGGGCCTGAAGGACATCCTGCGCACCGGCCAGGCCAGCGGCCACATGACGGAGGCGGACATGATGGATCTCCTCCGTCAGGCCTACCGCGCCTACGCCCTGCAGAGTTTCCCGCAATACCGCCGCCTGTTCGCCGCCCTGCTGGCGGAGGACGGCGTGCCGCTGCTGCTGCATTGCTCGGCCGGCAAGGACCGCACCGGCTTCGGCGCCGCCCTCCTGCTCACCGCGCTGGGCGTCGGCTGGGAGGCTGTGATGCAGGATTACCTGGCCACCAACACGCTCTGGAAGCGCGAAATCGCCAGCCATTTCGACCTGCCGGACGGCGTGAAGGATGTCCTGCTCGGCGTGCACGAACCCCTCCTCGTTGGCGCCTTCGATGCCATCCGCGCGGAATACGGCTCCGTGGACTCCTATCTGGAACAGGCCATCGGCCTGGACCCGGCCGCCCGCGCCCGCCTCAAAGATCGCCTCACCCATTGACGGCGCAGCCACGCGGGCCACGCCCCTGACAATGGATCTCTCGGTCGCCCACCTCCTGGAATTCGCCGGCCGCTCGCCGTTGCTGCAGGGCGGCGCCATCGTCGCCGGCACTTTCATTCTGGAGGACGCCGCCACTGCCGCCGCAGCGCTCGCCGTGCAAAGCGGCGCCGTCGCCATGCCGGTGGCACTCGCCGCGCTCTACGTGGGCATCGTGCTGGGCGATATCGGCCTGTATGGCCTGGGCCGCCTCGCCGCCCACGTGCCCTGGGCGCTGCGGCTGATCCCCGCGCAACGCCAGGATCGTGGCCGTGCCTGGCTGGAGCGCCACGTCTTCAAGGTCGTCTTCATCAGCCGCTTCCTCCCCGGCGTGCGCCTGCCCACCTACACCGCCTGCGGCTTCCTGGGTGCCAATTTCAAGCAGTTCGTCGCCGCGGCCGTCGGCGCCACCCTGATCTGGACAACCGCATTGTTCTTCGTCTCGCTGCGCGTGGGCCGGCTGCTGGTGGATTACCTGGGCCAATGGCGCTGGGTTGGCTTTGCCGTCTTCGTGGCCGCCATCATGCTCGTGGGCCGCGTGGCCGCGAAATCCCAGGAGAAGGCGTGACAACAGGAGCCGAGATGCCGCCGCAGCCATCCTGGTCCTGGGATTCCGATATCCTAGACGCGATGACCCCTGCCATGGCGGAGAATGCCTGGGACGCGCACCCGGACCCCGTCACCCGCCGGCGCGCCGTCTCGCCCTTCGAATTCCTCCCCGGCTGGCTGACATACGGCCCCGTGGTGGCGCAATGGATCGCCCTCGGCCTTTGGCATCGCGACCTCAGCCTGCCCACCGCTGCCAACCCCCGCATCACCACCGGCGGCCTGTGCGGAGAAAGCAAAACCGCCATCCTGGACCTCGTGGCAGGCGAGGCGCGCGCCTGGATCGCCCCTTACACCACCGTGGTCACCGGCGCGGATGACCTGGCCCGCGCTTGCGCGGCGCTGACCGAAGCCGGCCTGTCCCTCCCCATCGTCCTCAAACCGGACATCGGCTGCAACGGCGCTGGCGTCCGCTTGATTGAGGACGAGGCAGCCCTTGCCGCCGCACTCGCCGCCTTCCCGCGGGACGTCAAACTTGTGCTGCAGCGCCTGATCCCGTTCGAAGGCGAGGCCGGCATCTTCTACATCCGCCGGCCGCAGGACGCCGCCGGCCATCTCACCTCCCTCACCCTCAAGCACGCCCCAACCGTCACCGGTGACGGCGTCTCCAGCCTGCGCGCCCTGATCGAGGGCGACCCGCGCCACGGCCGCCTCCAGCCGCTCTATCTGGAGCGCCTCGCCGCCCGCCTGAATACCGTGCCCGCCCCCGGCGAGCGCATCCGGCTTGTCTTCGCCGGCAACCACTGCCGCGGCTCCATCTTCCGCAACGGTGCCGCGGACATCACCCCGGCGCTGGCCGATCGGATCGACGCCATCGCGTGCGCGATGCCCGATTTCCATTTCGGCCGCATCGACGTGCGCTTCCGCAGCCTGCAAGCACTCCAGCGCGGCGAAGACTTCAGCATCATCGAAATCAACGGCGTGGGATCCGAAGCCACCCACATCTGGGATCCGGACACCTCCCTGCGGGAGATCTATGCCGCCCAATTCCGCCATTACGGCGAAGCCTTCGCCATCGCCGCGGAACTGCGCCGCCGCGGCGCCAAAACCAGCGGCATCGCCACCATGTGGCGCGACTGGCGCAACCAGGGCCGCCTGATGGCGTCATATCCACTGAACGATTGAGGCGAGGCAGAGCAAGGCCTTCTTTTTGAAAAAAGAAGCAAATTCTTTTGCGAATGCTGTCGCGGACTCAACACATCAAACGCGGATCGCCTTGCCCCGGCCCTTGTCCTGGGCACCCACGCGCGCCGTGCTTCCATCTGGAGTTCTCATGGACACCAACGTCACCACCACCGACCTCTTCAGCCCCGTCCAGATGGGCCCGCTCGCCTTGGCCAACCGCATCGTTATGGCCCCGCTCACCCGCAGTCGCGCCCAGGCCGGCGGAATCCAGGGCGAACTGAACGCAACCTACTATGCACAGCGCGCCACCGCCGGCCTGATCATCAGCGAAGCCACGAACATCTCCCCCCAGGGCCGCGGCTACGCGCTCACTCCGGGCATCTTCTCGGAAGCCCAGGTCGCCGGCTGGCGCATCGTGACGGACGCGGTCCATGCCGCCGGCGGCCGCATCTTCTGCCAGCTCTGGCATGTCGGCCGCATCAGCCATCCGGACCTCCAAATCGGCGGCGTCCTCCCCGTCGCCCCTTCCGCCATCCGTCCAAAAGGCACCGCCTTCACGGATCTGGGCATGCAGCCCTTCGTCACCCCCCGTGCGCTCCGCACGGATGAGCTGCCCGGCATCGTGGCGGACTACGCCCACGCCGCCGGCTGCGCCAAACGCGCCGGCTTCGATGGCGTGGAGATCCACGCCGCCAATGGCTACTTGATCGACCAGTTCCTCCGCACCGGCACCAACCACCGCACGGACGAATACGGCGGCAGCGTGGAAAACCGCGCCCGCCTCCTCGTCGACGTTATCGCCACCGTCACGAAAATTTGGAGCCCCTCCTCGGTCGGCGTCCGCTTCGGCCCGGCCAGCAGCGCGAACGACATCCACGACGCCAACCCCGCGGAGACCTTCCTCCACGCCGTTACCCAAATGGACCGCGCCGGCCTCGCCTACATCCACATCATCGAAGGCGAAACGCAGGGCTCGCGCGACGCCCTTGGCTTCGACTTCTCCATCCTGAAGCGCGCCTTTCGCGGCCTCTATATGGCCAACAACAACCTCACGCTCGCCCTGGCGGAACAGGCGCGCCGCACGAACACGGCCGACCTCCTCTGCTTCGGCCGCCCATTCATCGCCAACCCGGACCTGGTCGAGCGCCTGCGGGACAGCCTTCCCCTGGCGCCAGAAGCCCCCAAGGACACCTGGTATGGCGGCCGCGCCCACGGCTACACGGACTTCCCCCGGCACGACGGCACGGTCTAGACGGAGGCCCACCGGGCGCAATCGCGCCCGGTCCACCGCCGGGACTCACCGATGACCAACCTGCACGCCTTGATCATCGCCATCCTGCAAGGCGCCACGGAACTGTTCCCGGTCAGCTCGCTCGGCCACGCGGTGATCGTGCCGGCGCTGCTGCACTGGGACTTCAACCAGCATGCGCCGGTGTTTCTGCCGTTCCTTGTCCTGCTGCATCTCGGCACCGCCGCCGCGCTGCTCGGCTATTTCTGGCGGGACTGGTGGGCGCTCGCCACTGGCGTGCTCGGCATGGGCGGTCCGCAGCGCGCGCGGGAAAGCCGCCACATCCTGCTGCTGCTCGTGGTCGCCACCATCCCGGCCGTCATCCTGGGCGGCCTGCTGGAACACAAAATCCGGCTGCTCTTCGAAACGCCGCTTGTCGCCGCGGCCTTCCTCACGCTGAACGGTGTGCTGCTGCTGGCCGGCGAGCACCTCCGCCGGCGCTCGAACACCGCCGCGCCTGCGCGCCCCATGGCCACCCTTACCGCCGTGGACGCCGTGATCATCGGCCTCTGGCAATGCCTGGCGCTGCTGCCCGGCCTGTCCCGCTCCGGCGCCACCATCACCGGCGGCCTGCTGCGCGGCATCGACCACGCCGCCTCCGCCCGGTTCTCCTTCCTGATCGCCTTGCCGGTGATCCTGGGCGCCACCGTGCTGGAAGTGCCCAAGCTGCTCCACGCGTCCGTCCCGCCCGGCACCTTCCAGATGGCTTCCGTGGCCGCCATCGTCGCCGGCCTGACCGCACTCGCCAGCACCGCCTTCCTGATGCGCTACTTCCGCGACAATGACCGCTGGGCGCTGGACCCTTTCGCCTATTACTGCATTGCGGCCGGCATCGTCAGCGGAGTCATCCTCTATGTCGCGTAACACCCGCCTCGGTGCCGCCGCCCTCTGCGCCAGCCTGCTGCTGGCCGCCGCCGCCCTGCCGCCCGCCGCGCGCCCGTCCTCCCGCATGGATCTGGCCTGGTGGCACACCCGCTTCGATGTCAAGCAGGCCGAATTGCACAGCAGGCCCATCGACCTGCTCTGGCTCGGCGACAGCATCACCCAGCAATTCGAAGCCACCGGTCCTGAGCCGTGGCGCAATTTCAAACCTGTCTGGGACCGCTATTACGCGCCACGCCACGCCATCAACCTTGGCTTCGTGGGCGATGCCACCTCCCACCTCCTCTGGCGCATCGAACAGGGGGAGACCGACGGCATCCATCCGCGCCTAGCCATCGTGCTGATCGGCGCCAATAATTTCGGCCACCTGCACTGGCCCGCGCAACCCACCCTGCTTGGCATCGAAACGATTATCGCTACGCTCCATCAGCGCCTGCCTCAGACGAAAATCCTGCTGCTCGGCGTCCTGCCCAGCATCCGCAACGCCTGGGTAGATCAGAACACCACCGAACTGAACCGCGCGTTGGCCGCGCGCTACGCGAGCGGGCGGGACGCGGAATTCCGCGATCTGGCCACGCTTTTCGTTGAAAATGGTCATGTGGCCGCAGACGATTTCATTGATCCGAAGCTGCCTTTGCCGGGGCCGCCCTTGCATCCCACGGCGCAGTCCATGGCGAGGCTGGCTGCTGCTATCGAGCCGGATGTGAAGCGGCTGATGGGGGAGTGAGAAGGAAGGTCTTGTTTTTTGAAAACAAGAAGCGAAAAACTTTGGCAGTGCTTCGCGGGCTCGATGGATAAAAGCTTGTGACGTTGGCCCGGGGGCGAACCCCGGGCCAAGATCCTTCTACTGCGGGACGGCGGCCTGCGTCGCCGCGACGTTTGCGGCATGGCTGGCCCGGGCCGCCTTGCGGAAGTTGCCGTTGCGTGCCGCCCGGCGCGCAACCATGCGGTCGTGATGCGCAATCGCCGCATTGGTCGAAGGCGCAGCCTCCGGACCGGCGGGCGCCGCGACCACGGGCTGTGCCAAGGCCGGTACAGCGGTCAGGCTGGCGAGAAGCGTGCAGATCAGAATCTTGTTCATCGTGGTCTCCTTCGTTGCGACTATCAACCATCCGACAATGGCCCAGCACGGTGGCGAAACCAAGGCGCGCTTCACGCCCATCTTCGTGACGAACTGTGAAAATGCCCGGGGGTCGCGTCAGGATTGAGCCTGATGCCGCCAACATATGAAACAGAATTCACAACCGTTACAGAAATCCGCCAGTTTTGCCGGCCACCGGCGAGCGACCGATACCAATGGCCAGTCCGCGATTGCGGGTCTCGCCGCTGAACAGTCACCGCTGCGGGGCCCCTCAGCAGACAAATCACGCCCGCGGAAAGGGAAGCATCGGGAAAACCAGTCTTTATCATGAAGAGACTGGTGGGCGCGACAGGGATTGAACCTGTGACCCCCGCCGTGTGAAGGCGATGCTCTACCGCTGAGCTACGCGCCCGGATGCCTTTGGACGCCGTGATTAGCCCGCCACCATCCCCCTGACAAGCCAAACCACCGGCCTTCCACGCCCCGCCCGTAGAAATCTACCGGAGAAGCGATACACGTAAAAATCCATCCCCAGCCCAAAGGACCTTCCCCCAAAGGCCCGTGCATCCCTTCGTGTCCTTGGTGTTCTTGTTTGTAGCTCTTCCTTTGCTTCCCGCCCCTCTCAATCCGCCGCCGCAGCCACGAAGCGCACCAGTTCCGCCCCCTCCTGCACCATCTCATCCACCCCGTGCGGGACCGACTCAACCACCCCGTCCGCCGGCGCGGAAATCGTCAGCTCCATCTTCATCGCCTCCAGCACCACCAGCGCCGCGCCACGCACAACCGCATCCCCCGGCGCCACCAGCACGCGCGTGACCCGCGCCGGGATGGGCGCCGTCAGCTTTCCTCCGGCCGCCGCCGCACTCGCCGGCGCCGCCAGCCTGTCCGGCACCTGGAAGACGAAGTTCCGCCCCTGGCTGATCGCAGTCAGCCCACCCGCTTGGCGCACCACGCGCACCCGATGCGGCTCACCATCAACGCACAGATGCATCACGCCCGCATCGTCCTCGCGCGCCGTCACCCGCTGTTCCGCCCCACCCGGCAACGTCATCAGCATGGCGCCGTCCGGCGCAAAGCCGACCCGCACATCCACTGTCGCCTCGCCTGCCCGGAGAACCAAGGTCTCCGCCCGCGCCACGTTCATGCGCCAACCATCCATGGCGCCCCATGGCGAAAACGGATCGGCCGGATCGGCCGGCCGCGCGCCCGCAGCCTGGCTGCGCGCGGCCATCACGGCCGCCGCCCAAACCTGGTCCGGCACATCCACCCCCGCCTGCCCCAGCACCGCCGGATGGCGCGCAATGAACCCGGTATCCAGCGCGCCCGCTGCGAAATCCGGCTCCGCGGCAATCGCGCGCAGCAGATCCAGATTGGTTTGCACGCCCACCACCTCATAGCCGGCCAGCGCCGAGCGCAGGCGACGCAAGGCCGTCGCCCGATCCGCGCCGTGCACGATCAGCTTCGCAATCATCGCGTCATAGTATGGCGTGATCGGATCGCCCTGCCGCACGCCGCTGTCCACGCGTATCCCCGCCCCCTCCTCCGGCGTTCGCAGATGGCTGATCCGGCCGATGGACGGCATGAAATCGCGCGCCGGATCCTCGGCATAAATCCGCGCCTCGATCGCATGGCCGGCAATGCCCAGCGCGTCTTGCAACAATGGCAGCCGTTCCCCGGCCGCCACCCGCAACTGCCACTCCACCAGATCCAGCCCGGTGATCATCTCCGTCACCGGATGTTCCACCTGCAGCCGCGTGTTCATCTCCATGAAGAAGAAGTCCTCGCCCTCCGCAATGAACTCCACCGTGCCCGCGCCCACATACCCCACGGCCTTCGCCGCGGCGATCGCCGCCTGACCCATCTGCGCCCGGCGCGCGGGCGGCAATCCCGGCGCAGGCGCCTCCTCGATCACCTTCTGATGGCGCCGCTGGATCGAACAGTCCCGCTCGAACAGAGACACCGTGTTGCCATGCGTGTCCGCGAACACCTGGATTTCGATATGCCGCGGCCGCGTCAAATACTTCTCGATCAGCAGCCGCCCATCCCCGAACGCGGCCACGGCCTCGCGCGCAGCCCCTTCGATCGCCACGCCCAGCGCCTCCGCGCTCTCCACAATCCGCATGCCGCGCCCACCGCCGCCGGCCGACGCCTTGATCAGCACCGGAAACCCGATCTCGCCCGCCGCCCGCGTCAGCGTCTCCACATCCTGCGCATCGCCATGATAGCCAGGCACCAGCGGCACACCCGCCTGCGCCATCAGCGCCTTCGCCGCCGCCTTGGATCCCATCGCCCGAATGGATGCCGCCGGCGGCCCGATCAGGACAATCCCGCCCGCCGCGCACGCATCGGCGAAATCCGCATTTTCCGACAGGAACCCATACCCCGGATGGATCGCCTGCGCGCCCGTCACGCGCGCGGCCCCGATGATCGCAGGGATTGAAAGATAGCTGCCAGCAGCAGGCGCGGGACCGATGGCCACCGCCTCATCCGCCAGTTCGGTATGCCGCGCGTGGGCGTCCGCCTCGGAAAAGACGGCCACCGTGCGGATGCCCAGGCGCCGCGCCGTGGCAATGACGCGGCAGGCGATTTCACCGCGGTTGGCGATCAGAATTTTGTCGAACATGGTGGCCCCAGGGAGGAAGGAAGGCCTTCTTTTTTGAAAAAAAAGAAGCAAAAAACTTTTGTCAGTGCTTCGCGGACTCAATTGATAAAAGTTTTTTGGTTCTTTTTTTCAAAAAAGAACTCTTCCTTCTACATCCTGAAAATCCCAAAACGAGTATCCTCCACCGGCGCATTCAAACTCGCCGAAATCGCAAGCCCCAGCACCCGCCTGGTATCCGCCGGATCGATAATCCCGTCATCCCACAGCCGCGCGCTCGCATAATACGGATGCCCCTGTGTCTCATACTGCGCCTCGATCGGCGCGCGGAACGCCGCCTCATCCGCCTCGGTGATCAAATGTCCGCGCGCTTCGGCCGCATCACGCCGGATCTGGCTCAGCACGCTCGCCGCCTGCGGACCGCCCATCACGGAAATCCGCGCGTTCGGCCACATCCACAAAAACCGTGGCGAATACGCGCGCCCGCACATGCCATAATTGCCGGCGCCAAAACTGCCGCCCACCACAACAGTGAATTTCGGCACGTTCGCGGTCGCCACCGCTGTCACCATCTTCGCACCGTCCTTGGCAATCCCCGCCGCCTCGTATTTGGCGCCCACCATGAACCCGGTGATGTTCTGCAGGAACACCAGCGGAATCTTGCGTTGCGCGCAAAGCTCGATGAAATGCGCGCCCTTCTGCGCACTTTGGCTGAACAGGATGCCGTTATTGGCGACGATCCCGACAGGATACCCGAAAATCCGAGCAAAGCCGGTGACCAGCGTCGGACCATACAACTGCTTGAACTCATCGAACACGGACCCGTCCACGATCCGCCCAATCACCTCACGGATGTCAAATGGCGTACGCCTGTCCGCTGGAATGATCCCGTACAGCTCCCGCGGATCATGCAGCGGCTCACGCGGCGGCCGGATCTCCAGGTCCACGGATTTGATGCTGTTCAGGTTGCTCACGATGCGCCGCGCAATCCCCAGTGCAT
This sequence comes from uncultured Acetobacteraceae bacterium, assembly GCA_964658235.1. Taxonomy (GTDB): domain Bacteria; phylum Pseudomonadota; class Alphaproteobacteria; order Acetobacterales; family Acetobacteraceae; genus BOG-908. The sequence continues at coordinate 11,179 of CAZZYR010000023.1, forward strand.
GGCTGTCGGTCTCCGCCAGATGGTCCGTGACGCCGGACGTGCGGCTGTGCAGATCCCCGCCGCCAAGCTCCTCCGCGCTGACGATCTCTCCTGTCGCCGCACGCACCAACGGCGGCCCGGCCAGGAAGATCGTGCCCTGGTTGCGCACGATGATGCTCTCGTCGCACATCGCTGGCACATACGCGCCGCCGGCGGTGCAGCTTCCCATCACCACCGCTATCTGCGGAATGCCCGCGGCAGACATGCGCGCCTGATTGTAAAATATCCGTCCGAAATGGTCGCGATCCGGAAACACCTCGTCCTGGTTCGGCAAATTCGCGCCACCACTATCCACCAGATAGACGCACGGCAGCCGGTTCGCCTGCGCAATCTCCTGCGCCCGCAAATGCTTCTTCACCGTCAGCGGATAATACGTCCCGCCCTTCACCGTCGCATCGTTGGCCACCACCATGCACTGTCGCCCGGACACCTGCCCGATCCCCGCGATGATCCCCGCCGACGGCACCTCATTATTATAGAGATCATGCGCGGCCAATTGCCCAACCTCGAGAAAAGGCGTGCCCGCGTCGAGCAGCGTATGAACCCGGTCGCGCGGCAGCAACTTGCCCCGCGCCGTGTGCCGCGCGCGCGACGCCTCGTTCCCACCCAGCGCTGTCTTCGCCGCCACCGCCCGCAAATCGTCCACCAGCGCCTGCATCGCGGCATGATTTGCCGCGTATTGCGCCCCACCCGTTTCGATCGTCGTCTCTAGCTCCGGCATTTGAACTTCCGCTCCAACAACGCCTTACAGAAAAGCAATTAATCACCAAGGACACCAAGATGATCTGCTGCTAGCCGCGACTGCCGGCATTCAGATCATCGCTTTCTTGCTTCTTGGTGTCCTTGGTGGTGAACCTTCTTGCTTCGCCTTCAAATCAAGCCGACTCAGCAAACAGCTCCCGCCCAATCAGCATCCGCCGTATCTCGCTCGTCCCCGCCCCAATCTCGTACAATTTCGCGTCCCGCAGCAGCCGCCCGGTCGGATACTCGTTGATATACCCGTTTCCGCCCAGGCACTGGATAGCCTCTAGCGCCATCCACGTCGCACGCTCGGCGGCATACAGGATCGCACCCGCGGCATCCTTCCGGCTCGTCTGGCCCCTGTCGCACGCCTTCGCCACTGCGTACACGTAGGCCCGCGCCGCGTTCATCGTCACATACATGTCCGCCAGCTTGCCCTGCATCAGCTGGAATTCGCCGATCGACTGGCCGAACTGCTTGCGCTCATGCACATATGGCAGCACCACGTCCATGCAGGCCTGCATAATCCCCAGCGGCCCCGCCGCCAGCACCGCGCGTTCGTAATCCAGCCCGCTCATCAGCACCCGCGCGCCGCGCCCGATGCCGCCCAGGATGTTGTCCTCCGGCACCTCGCAATCGGCGAACACAAGCTCGCCCGTATTGCTCCCACGCATGCCCAGCTTGTCCAGCTTCTGCGCCACGGAAAACCCCGCCATGCCCCGCTCGATTAGGAACGCCGTCACCCCGCGCGACCCAGCCGCCGGATCGGTCTTGGCATACACAACCAGAACGTCCGCCTCCGGACCGTTGGTGATCCACATCTTGGTGCCATTCAGCACGTAGCGGTCGCCGCGCTTGTCCGCCCGCAGCTTCATGGAAATCACGTCGGATCCAGCGCCCGGCTCGCTCATCGCCAGCGCGCCCACGTGCTCCCCGGTGATCAGCTTCGGCAGATACGCGGTTTTCTGCGCCGCGGTGCCGTTCCGAAAAATCTGGTTGACGCAAAGATTGCTGTGCGCGCCATAGCTCAGGCCCACCGAGCCGGACGCCCTGCTCCAGGGCCTGCGACTGAGTCCAGACGGTCGCGATCCGCTGCGC
>CAZZYR010000024.1:0-13053 GCA_964658235.1 uncultured Acetobacteraceae bacterium
TTGCCATCCCCGCCTCGCGCTTCGAAGCCGCTATTGGTCCCTCCCGCGAACGCGCCGTGCGCGCACTTGAAAAGTTCCGCGCCGAACTCTCGGGCAAACGCATCTTCTTCTTCCCGGACAGCCAGCTCGAACTCCCGCTCGCCCGCTTCTGCGCCCGTGAGCTCGGCATGGAGCTCGTCGAAGTCGGCACGCCCTATCTGCACCGCCAGCATCTGACGCCCGAACTCGAAATGCTCCCCGCCGGCACCGCGCTTAGCGAAGGCCAGGACGTGGACCGCCAGCTCGATCGCTGCCGCGCCGCTCGCCCGGACCTCGTCGTCTGCGGACTCGGCCTCGCAAATCCCTTGGAAAACGAAGGTATCTCGACGAAATGGTCGATCGAGCTGCTGTTCACCCCCATCCAGGGCTACAATCAGGCGCACGATCTGGCCGAACTCTTCGCGCGCCCGCTGGTACGCCGCATGAAGCTGGCGGTCTAGCGCATGCAACTGACTCTCTGGACCTATGAAGGTCCGCCCCACGTCGGTGCCATGCGAATCGTCACCGCCATGCAGGGCGTGCATTACGTGTTGCACGCGCCCCAGGGCGACACCTACGCGGACCTGCTCTTCACCATGATCGAGCGCCGCCGCACGCGTCCGCCCGTCACCTACACCACCTTCCAAGCCCGCGATCTTGGTGGCGACACCGCCGAACTCTTCAAGAATGCCGCCCGCGACGCCTACGAACGCTTCCGGCCGCAAGCGCTCCTGGTCGGCGCCTCCTGCACCGCCGAACTGATCCAGGACGATCCGGGCGGCCTAGCCCGGGCGCTCGGCCTCCCCATCCCCGTCGTCGCCGTCGAACTGCCCGCCTACCAGAAGAAGGAAAACTGGGGCGCGGCCGAAACCTTCTATCAGCTCGTTCGCGCCTGCGCCGGCCCGCTCGCCCCGCCGCCCGGCACCCCCCGCACACGCGGCGAGCGCCCACGCTGCAACATCCTCGGCCCCTGCGCATTGGGGTTCCGCCACCGCGACGACGTCATCGAAATCACCAAGCTGCTCTGCCAGCTCGGCATCGATGTGAACGTCACCGCGCCCGAACGCGCCACCCCGGCCGATCTCGCCCGGCTCGGTGACGCCGATTTCAACGTGGTGCTCTACCCCGAAGTCGCCGGCCAGGCCGCCTCCTGGCTGCAGCGCAGCTTTGCGCAACCCTTCACGAAAACTATCCCAATCGGCATCGGCGCCACGCGGGACTTCATCGCCGAAGTCGCCGCCCTGGCCAACATCGATGCAACCCACGTGCTCGCCAACGCCGCCAGCAACCTTCCCTGGTATTCCCGCTCGGTGGACTCGACCTACCTCACCAACAAGCGCGTCTTCATCTTTGGCGACGCCAGCCACGTTGTCGCCGCCGCCCGCGCCGCCACCGAGGAGATGGGCTTCCAAGTCGTGGGGCTCGGCACCTACAGTCGCGAGTTCGCCCGCGACGTGCGCGACGCCGCAAAGAAATACAATGTCGACGCGCTGATCACCGACGATTATCTCGAAGTCGAAGCCCGGGTGGCGGAACTCCGCCCCGAACTCGTTCTCGGCACCCAGATGGAACGCCACATCTCCAAGCGCCTTGGCATCGGCTGCGCGGTTATTTCCGCCCCCATCCACGTGCAGGATTTTCCCGCACGATACTCCCCGCAAATGGGCTTCGAAGGGGCCAATGTCCTGTTCGACTCCTGGGTCCACCCGCTGATGATGGGCCTGGAAGAACACCTGATCACCATGTTCCGCGAGGATTTCGAATTCTCCGCGGACGCCGCTCCCTCGCATCTGGGCGCAGGATCCACGGCAAAACTCCCCGCCGAACTCATCGCCGCGGCCAACGCCGAACCGGTGCTCGCAACGGACCATGCGGGCGAGCCGACACGCTGGGCCGTCGAAGCCGAGAAGGAATTAGGAAAAATCCCGTTCTTCGTGCGCGGCAAGGTCCGCCGCAACACCGAACGCTTCGCCCAGGAACGCAACGTGGCCACCATCACGCTCGACACGCTCTATGACGCGAAGGCGCATTATGCACGTTGACAAGGTCACGCCCGCCGCCGTGCAAGCCGCGTCCGGCGCGGACCCGCTTCGCGTCGTCTTCGTCACCATGGACAGCCACCTCTCCGCCGCCATGTCCCGCGCGGAAGCGAAACTCCGCCATGAAATCCCCAATCTCCTCCTGACTGTCCACGCCGCGGATGAATGGGGCTCGGATGGCGAAGCCCTCGCCGCCTGCCACCAGGACATCGCGCGCGGTGACATCGTCGTCGCCACCATGCTCTTCCTGGAAGATCACGTCCGCGCCGTCGCCTCGGCGCTGATTGCCCGCCGTGAAGACTGCGCCGCCATGGTCTGCTGCATGTCCGCCAGCGAGATCACCAAACTGACCCACATCGGCAAATTCGACATGTCGGTCGAAGCGACCGGCGCGCTCGCCATGCTGAAGAAGCTGCGCGGCAAGCCGGCCGCCGGCAAATCCGCCGCCGAATCCAGCAGCGGCCAGGCGCAGATGCGCATGCTCAAGCGCCTGCCCAAGCTGATGCGCTTCATTCCCGGCACCGCCCAGGATGTCCGCGCCTATTTCCTCTCCTTGCAATACTGGCTGGCCGGCTCGGAGGAAAACATCGCCAATCTGGTCCGCATGCTGGTGGACCGCTACGCACCAAAAGCCAAGACCCCGTTGTTCGGCCTCGGGAAAGTCGAAGCCCCCGTCGAATATCCGGATGTCGGCCTCTACCACCCGCGCGCCCCCGGCCGCATCGTCACCAGCGTCAGCCAGCTCCCCGCCTGGGGCAGCAAAGGCACTGTCGGCCTCCTGATGCTGCGGTCCTACCTCCTTGCCGGCAACGCGGCGCATTATGACGGCGTGATCGACGCACTTGAAGCCCGCGGCCTGAGCGTCCTGCCCGCTTTCGCCAGCGGCCTGGACCAGCGCCCCGCCATTGAAGCGTATTTCATCAAGGACGGCGTGCCCACCGTGGATGCGGTGATCTCGCTCACTGGTTTCTCCCTCGTCGGTGGCCCCGCCTACAACGATCGTGACGCCGCCGAGGCCCAGCTTACTGCTTTGGACGTGCCCTACATCACTGCCCACCCGCTGGAATTCCAAACCGTGGACTCCTGGGAAAAGGACACGCGCGGCCTGCTTCCGGTTGAGACCACCATCATGGTCGCCATCCCGGAGCTCGATGGCGGCATCGTGCCCATGACCTTCGGCGGACGCTGCGGCCGCGCCAACACGGACAACAAATGTGCCGGCTGCGACGGCACCGCCTGCACGCGCGACATGATCAGCCACCCGGAACGCGCTGGCATGCTCGCCGCCCGTGCCGCCGCGCTGGTCTCGCTCCGCCGCAAGTCCCGCGCGGACCGCAAGATCGCCGTCGTGCTCTTCAACTTCCCGCCCAACGCCGGCGCCATCGGCACCGCCGCCTATCTCGCCGTCTTCCAATCCCTGTTTAACACGCTGCGCGCCCTGCGGGACGCCGGCTACACGCTCGATGTGCCGGACAGCGTGGACGCGCTGCGCACTATGATCCTCACCGGCAACGCCGCCCAACACGGCACGGAAGCCAACGTCGCCGAGCTGGTCAGCGCGGATTATCACGTTCGCCACCAGAAATGGCTCGGCCAGATCGAAGGCCAGTGGGGTGCCGCCCCCGGCCGGCAACTCTCAAACGGCGCCAACATCTTCATTCTCGGCGTCCATTTCGGCAACGTCTTCGTCGGTCTCCAGCCCGGCTTCGGCTATGAAGGCGACCCGATGCGCCTCCTCTTCGAAGGCAGCTTCGCGCCGACCCACGCCTTCTCCGCCTTCTATCGCTGGATCCGCGAAGACTTCGAAGCCGACGCCGTGCTCCATTTCGGCACCCACGGCGCGCTTGAATTCATGCCCGGCAAGCAGGCCGGCCTGTCGGAATCCTGCTGGCCGGACCGCCTGATTTCGGATCTGCCAAACTTCAACCTCTATGCCTCGAACAACCCGTCCGAAGGCCTGATTGCCAAGCGCCGCGCCGCGGCCACCTTGATCAGCTACCTCACGCCGCCCGTCACCGCGGCCGGCCTCTATCGCGGCCTGCTGGATCTGAAATCCTCGCTGGATCGCTGGCGCCAGATGGAACCGGATGCGGACGCCGAACAGGTCGCCATGCTCGCCGACCTCATCCAGGCCCAGGCCGCTGCCGTCGATCTTGCCGCCGCCGCCCCTGCCTGGACCACGGACGCGTCCGCCCACATCACCAAACTCGCCGCCACCCTGCTCGAACTCGAATACACCCTCATCCCGGACGGCCTGCACGTCATCGGCGAGCCGCCTCACGCCGCCGCCCGCGCCGGCATGATGGATGCGGCTGGCATCACGGACCCGGCTGAGCGCGCCCGGGTAGAAAAGCTTCTCGCAACCGACAACGAACTCCCCGCCATCATTCACGCGCTCGATGCCGGCTACGTCCGCCCCGCACCCGGCGGCGACCTGATGCGCACCACGGAAATCCTGCCGACCGGGCGGAACCTGCACGGCTTCGACCCCTTCCGCCTACCCAGCCTGTTCGCCATGCAGGACGGCGCCCGCCAAGCCGCCCGTCTCCTCGATCGCCATGTGGAGGACGGTCGCGGCTTTCCGGAGACCATCGCCATGGTTCTATGGGGCACGGACAATTTGAAAACCGAAGGCGGCCCCATCGCCCAGGCGCTCTGGCTCATGGGCGCCGCCCCCCGCTTCGATGGCTACGGCCGCCTCTGCGGCGCCCAACTCACCCCGCTCGCCGAAATGGGTCGCCCCCGCATCGATGTCGTTCTGACCCTGTCAGGCATTTTTCGCGACTTGCTACCACTCCAGACCAAACTCCTCGCCGAGGCTGCCTTGATGGCCGCCAGCGCGGACGAGCCATTGGAACAAAACCACATCCGCGCCCACGCGCTCGCGTTCATGAAAACCCACGGCGCCACACTGGAACAAGCCGCTCTGCGCGTCTTCGGCAACGCGGACGGCGCCTACGGCGCCAACGTCAATGCCCTCGTCGGCAACGGCATGTGGAAGGACGAGGATGAACTCGCCGACGCCTACGAAGCGCGCAAGGGTTTTGCATATGGCGTCAGCGGGCGCCCGGAAAAGCAGACGGCCCTGCTCGGTGAAATCCTCAAAGGCGTCGACATAACCTACCAGAACCTGGACTCCATCGACCTCGGCGTCACCACCGTGGACCATTATTTCGACACCCTCGGCGGTATCACCCGCGCCGTCCGCCGCGCTCGCGGCGGCACCACCGCCACCGTCTATATCGGCGACCAGACCCGCGGTGACGGCGCCGTGCGCACCCTCTCCGAACAGGTCACCCTCGAGACAAGGACCCGCGCCTTGAACCCCAAATGGTATGAAGCCCTGCTCAAGCACGGCTACGAAGGCGTGCGCGAAATCGACGCCCACGTGATGAACACGCTCGGCTGGTCCGCCACCACGGGTGAGGTTTCACCTTGGGTTTACCAAAAACTGGCCGAAACCTACGTGCTGGACGAGGACATGCGGGACCGTCTGGCCACCCTCAATCCCACCGCCTCTTTGAAAATCGCCAACCGCCTCATCGAGGCGAGCGATCGCAAATATTGGTCGCCGGATGCGGCCACATTGGACGCGCTCCGCCGCGCCGGTGAAGACCTCGAAGATCGCCTCGAAGGCGTGGAGATGGCAGCATGAGCGACACCCTGGCTCGTCCGAAGACCAACCTGCTTCCGAAGCGTCCACTTGTGCTGGATGGTGAAGGCAGCGTTCAGGTCCAGCTTGATCCCGCGCTGAAGATCGGCACCGCCAAGGTGTTCGCCGTCTACGGCAAAGGCGGCATCGGCAAATCCACCACCTCGTCCAACCTGTCCGTCGCCTTTAGCAAGCTCGGCAAGCGCGTCCTGCAGATCGGCTGCGACCCGAAGCACGACTCAACCTTTACGCTCACCAAACATCTACAGCCCACCGTCATCGACGTGCTGGAGACCGTGAACTTCCACTCCGAGGAACTCCGCGTCGAGGACTTCGTCTTCCAAGGTTATAACGGCGTCATGTGCGTCGAAGCCGGCGGGCCGCCCGCCGGCACCGGCTGCGGCGGTTACGTCGTCGGCCAGACCGTGAAACTCCTCAAGGAACACCACCTCCTCGAGGAAACCGACGTGGTGATCTTCGATGTGCTGGGAGATGTCGTCTGCGGCGGCTTTGCCGCGCCCCTGCAGCACGCGGACCGCGCGCTGATCGTCGCCGCCAATGATTTCGACAGCATCTTCGCCATGAACCGCATCGTCGCCGCCATCCAGGCCAAAGCGCGCAATTACAATGTCCGCCTCGGCGGCGTCATCTGCAACCGCTCCGCCGCTACGGACCAGGTGGACCGCTACAACGCCGCCACCGGTCTCAGCACACTCGCGCACTTCCCTGATCTGGACGTCATCCGCCGTTCGCGCCTGAAGAAGTCCACCCTCTTCGAAATGGAATCCTCACCAGAACTCGAAGCCGTCAAGCTTGAATACCTGCGCCTCGCCGCGGGCCTTTGGGCGGGTGCCACGCCGTTGGAAGGGACCCCGCTTAAGGACCGCGAAATCTTTGATCTCCTCGGCTACGAATAACGATGAGCACCTACCTCGCCCGCCGCGGACAGCTGGAGACCTATTTCGACCGTACTGCCGCGGATGCCTGGGCGCGCCTGACGTCCGACGCGCCTGTCAGCGGCATCCGCGCCACTGTGCGCGCCGGCCGGGACCGCATGCGTGCGAACCTGCTTTCCTGGCTGCCGCAGGACATGACCGGCCTTGCGCTCCTGGACGCTGGCTGCGGCACGGGCGCGCTTGCTGTGGAGGCCGCACGGCGCGGTGCCCGTGTTACGGCCATCGATCTTTCGCCAACCCTGATCGCGCTTGCCAGAGAGCGTACGCCAGCTGATCTGAAGATCACCTTCGCAGCTGGCGACATGATGGACCCCGCCCACGGAGACTTCGACTACGTCGTCGGCATGGACTCGTTGATCCACTACAAGGCCGCCGACATGACCCGCGTGCTCGGCGCCTTCGCCGCCCGCACCAAAACCGCCATCCTCTTCACCGTCGCGCCATCCACGCCGCTGCTCAACACCATGCTCGCGGTCGGCCGCCTGTTCCCGCGCGCGGACCGCTCGCCCGCCATCATGCCTGTCGCTCCCAGCAAACTTCTCGCCCGCGTTGCCGCCAATCCCGCCACCGCGGGCTGGCAGGCCGGCCGCGCCCACCGCGTCACCGCCGCGTTCTACATGTCCCACGCTTTGGAACTCGTCCGCGCATGAACCGCGCCAGCCGCCTCAACGCCAAGGTCGCGTCAAAATGGGCCAAGGTGGGCACGGCCTTCCTCCCCTTCGCGGACGCCGCCACCACGGAACTGCCGCTGCCGCAACTGCTGCGCCTGTCGCTGTTCCAGGTCACCGTCGGCATGGCGGCCGTCCTCCTCGTCGGCACGCTCAACCGCGTCATGATCGTTGAACTCGGTGTGCCCACCTGGCTCGTTGCCGTCATGATCTCCCTGCCGCTGATCGCCGCCCCGTTCCGCGCCATGATCGGCTTCCGCTCGGACAATCACCGCTCCCTGCTCGGCTGGAAGCGCATCCCCTATCTTTGGCTCGGCACCATGGTGCAGTTCGGCGGCCTCGCCATCATGCCGTTCGCGCTGATCCTGCTGTCAGGGGATAGCAACGGCCCCGTCTTCATCGGCAAGGCCGCCGCGGCCCTTGCCTTCCTCCTCGTCGGCGCCGGCTTGCACACCACCCAAACTGTGGGCCTCGCTCTGGCCACGGATCTTTCGCCGCCCGAGAAGCATCCCCAGGTCGTCGCCCTCCTCTGCATGATGCTGCTGCTCGGCATGATCGCCAGCGCGCTGATCTTCGGCGCCGTGCTCGCGCATTTCTCCGAAATCCGCCTCATCCAGGTGATCCAGGGCTCCGCCGTCACCACCATCGTGCTCAACGCCATCGCTTTGTGGAAACAGGAGCCGCGCCGCCCGGCGGAAACCGCCGCGGACCGTATCCGCCCCACCTTCGCCCAATCCTGGGCGGAGTTCGATCGCGCCGGTGACGCAAAGCGCCGTCTCGTCGCCCTCGGCCTCGGCACCGCCGCCTTCAGCATGCAGGACATCCTGCTGGAGCCTTACGGCGGCCAGGTCCTCCATTTGGCCGTCGCCACCACCACCGGCTTCTCCGCCATGCTCGCCTTCGGCGGCCTGCTCGGCTTTGCCCTGGCCGCGAAACTCCTCGGACAGGGCATGGACCCCTATCGCCTGGCCGGCCTCGGCGCGGTCGCCGGCCTGTTCGCCTTCGCCTCGCTCATTTTTGCCGCACCTTTGCAATCCACCAACATGTTCGCCCTCGGCGTCTCGCTTATCGGCTTCGGCGCGGGCCTGTTCGCGCACTGCACACTTACCGCGGCCATGTCCATGGCCGGACGCGGCCAGATCGGCTTCGCCCTTGGCATCTGGGGCGCGGTGCAGGCCTCCGCTGCCGGCAGCGCGGTCGCTGCCGGCGGCCTCATCCGGGACGGCGTGGGCGTGCTCGCAACGCGCGGCGCGCTTGGCCCCGCCTTGGTGGACCCGGCCACCGGCTACGGCACGGTCTACACGCTGGAGATCGTGTTGCTGTTCGCCACCATCATCGCCGTGGGCCCGCTGGTCCGCGCGCCAGCCCGCTCCGTTTTGGAGCCGGCCCTTGCATAACCCTCACACTTTCGCATCGAGGACACACCAATGACCGGACTGACCGGATACGGCGCCGTACTGGCCCATTTCGACGTGGCACAGATCATGATCTACGTCTTCTGGGGCTTCTTCTTCTCCCTGATCTTCTACTTGCGCCGGGAAGATCACCGCGAAGGCTATCCGCTGGTCGCGGACTACCCCGGCACGGACGCGCGTGAATTCCCCCTGATGCCGCCGCCCAAAACATTCCTAATGGGCGACGGCCACGTCATTCACGCCCCGCGCCCGGAAGCGCCGGAAGTCTTCGCCTCCGCCCGTGTGCAGCCCTACGCCGGCTCGCCCTTCGAGCCCACCGGCAACCCTATGATCGACGCCGTCGGCCCCGCCTCTTACGCGAACCGGATTGACCACCCCGAACTCGCCTACGATGACGGCCTGCCGAAGATCGTCCCGCTGCGCACCGCCACCGATTTCTTTCTGTCCTACGAGGACCCGGACCCCACCGGCTACACCGTGCTGGGCGATGACGGTAAAGTTGCCGGCAAGATCGTGGATGCCTGGATCGACCGCTCGGAATACATCGTCCGCTACCTGGAAGTGGAGACCACAGCAGCCCTCGGCGGCCGCCGCGTCCTGCTGCCAATGCATTTCGCCCGCGTCCGCGCCAAGCAGCGGCTAATCAAGGTGAAATCCCTCCATGCCAAGCATTTCGCGGACGTGCCAGCCCTGAAGGATCCGGACACCGTCACCTCGCGTGAGGAGGACCGCATTACCGGCTACTACGCCGGCGGCCTGTTCTATGCCACGCCCGCCCGCTCGGCGCCCCTCCTGTGAACGCTCTCGTCAAGGACGCCCCCACCATGGACAGCTCCATGCAAGCCCCCCGGATGCACGCCGCGCGCCTACGACCGCGCGGCCTGCCGCAGCGCCTGCCGGCCGGTGAACGCCTACTGTGGCAGGGCGCCCCTGCCTGGCGCGCCCTGTTCGTGCGCGCCTTCCACTGGCGCGCCGTCAGCGCTTATTTCGTGCTCATCATCGCCTGGTGGGCCTGGGGCGCCATCGCCGCCCACGAACCCGCCCACGCCATCGAAATCTCGCTGCTGCGTCGCGTTGGCCTTGCTGCCGTGCCGGTCCTGCTGATGGCGCTCTACGCCTGGGCCATCCAGCGCAGCACCATCTACAGCATCACCACCAAGCGCGTGGTCATCAGCTTCGGCATGGCCCTGCCCATGACGTTCAACATCCCGTTCTCCCGCATTGCTGGCGCCAGCCTGCGCCTGTATCCGGACGGCGCGGGCGACATCCCCCTCCAGCTCCTGCCTGACGAGGCCATGTCCTACCTCGTCCTGTGGCCGCACGCCCGGCCGTGGCGCATGGCGCGCACGGAGCCCATGCTCCGCTGCGTCGCCGGCGCCGCCGAAGCTTCCGCCATCCTTGCGGAAGCATTGGCAGCCCAGGCAGACTTGCCACATATTGCAACGGCCATCTCGGCTGCGTCCCTCCGCCCACTTCGCCAGGCGGCCGGCCAGCGCGGCATGGCCCAGCCCGCCGCGGCCTGAGGAGCACAACGCTGATGTCCGAAACCGAAGCCAACCGCCCCAGCTTTCCGCAAGTGCCGCTGGTCGGCGCCGGCATCATGGTGGCCATCGCGCTCATGGCCGCCGTGTTCGGCAGCCTCACCGGTCACGGCGTGGAGCCGCCCACCGCGCCCATCACCGCCCAGCGCAACCTGGCCTTCGCGGACCGGCCGGACGGCGCCGTCATCGTCACGCTTGCGGACACCAACCAGGTTCTGGACGTGCTCACCGGCCAGAACGGCTTCCTGCGCGGAACCCTGCGCGGCTTCGCCCGCACCCGCCGCATGGACGGCATCGGCAGCACTCCGCCTTTGCGTCTGACTGGCTACGCGGACGGCCGCCTGATGCTGGTCGATCCGCAAACCAGCCGCCCGGTGGAGCTGGAGGCTTTCGGATCCGCCAATGAAGCCGTCTTCGTCCGCCTGCTCACCATGAAGCCCCCTGCCGTGCCGGCACAGAGCCGCTCCTGATGGGCCTGTTCGCCGCCGTCACGCTGGACATTGACATTGACGTCGATCTCGAACGCACGGATGACAGTTTCCACGCCTACGCCATCCCCGCCGGCGTGGAGATCCGCCCTGGCGACAGCATGGTCATCCACAACATGCCCACCCGTCTGCACTACGGCGAAAACAGGACATTCCGTACCCGCGCTACGCTCACCCGTGCCGGCGCGGTGCGACGGCTCTGGACAGAGCTTGCCGGACTGTTCGAACTGACCACACTCTATGAAGTCGGTTTTCAGCCAGCCGAAGAACTGGTCCTTTACCCGAGGATGTCGCCATGAACGCCATAACCAAGCCGTCTGATGCCGCAGGCAAGCGGGCAGGGGGCCCCAACGAGTCCACGCTCTACGCCCAGCAGGACACGGTCCTCAGCCCGCGCTTCTACACCACCGATTATGACGCCATGGCCCGCATTGACGTCAGTCCCGTCCGTGCGGAATGGGATGCGCTCATCGCGGAACTCCGCGCGGATCATAACCGCAACCATTTCATTCAGACGGAGGTCTTCAAGCAGGACTTTTCCGCCATGCCGCCCGCCTTGCGCAAGGAGTTCCTGGAATTCCTCGTCAGCTCCGTCACCGCGGAGTTTTCCGGCTGCGTGCTCTACGCCGAAATCAAGAAGCGCATCCCCGAAGGCGACGTGCACGACCTGTTTTCCTTCATGGCCCGCGACGAAGCCCGCCACGCCGCCTTCATCAACGAAACGCTGAAGGATTTCGACATCGGCGTCGATCTCAGCTTTCTCACCAAGACCAAGAAATACACCTATTTCCGGCCGAAATTCGTCTTCTACGCCACCTACCTGTCGGAGAAGATCGGCTACGCGCGTTACATCACCATCTTCCGCCACCTGCAGCGCAATCCGGACCGCGTCATCCACCCCATCTTCAACTGGTTCGAGCAATGGTGTGGCGACGAGTTCCGCCATGGCGAAGCCTTCGCGCTGCTGATGCGCGCGGATCCGAAACTGCTCAGCGGTGTCAACAAGCTCTGGATCCGATTCTTTCAGCTTGCAGTCTTCGCGACTATGTATGTACGGGACCACGCGCGCCCGGTGTTCCACGAAGCGCTCGGCATCGATCCCACCGAGTATGACCTTCAGGTCTTCCGCACCACCACCGCCATCTGCAAGCAGGTCTTTCCCGTGACGCTGGACCTGGAAAACCCGGTCTTTCTGCGTGGCCTTGAAACCCTGCGCCGCGTCACGGAAGGCAAGGCGGCTGCCCGCGCCCAGGGCGGTGTGATCGGCCGCCTCAAAGGCTTGGCACTGACCGTGCAGGCCGGCTTCACCTTCGCCCGCATGTATCTTCAGCCCGCGCATTCCGCCGCACTACCCGGCCAGGTCCGTCTGGCCGCGTCCTGGTAGAGCCGCGCCGTCAATGTCCCCCACCGCCTACGCGGCGCTCTACTGTCTCTTCGTCTGGTGGTTCTCCACCGGGCTGATCGTGCTGCTGAACAACCTTCCGCGGCACACGTTCAAAGTCAGCTTTTCGGCCTTCACCGCCATTGCCGGTGTGTCGCTCTATCGCCTTGCGGCCGGCAGCAACGATGTCAGCGTTACCGGCGCCTATGCCGCCTTCACCTATGCCGTCCTCGTCTGGGGCTGGCATGAAATGGCGTTCTTCATGGGCTTCACCACCGGCCCCCGCAAAACCGCGTGCCCCAACAACTGCCATGGCCGCGCCCATTTCGGCCACGGCGTGCAGGCTTGTATCGACCACGAGTTGGCCATTCTCGGCACCGGCGTCGCCGTCTTCTGGGCCACGTGGGGCGCGCCCAACCACGTGGGCCTGTGGACCTTCATGATCCTCTGGGGCATGCGCCTCAGCGCCAAGCTGAACGTCTATCTCGGCGTGCTGAACCTGGGCGAAGCCTTTCTGCCGAAGCACCTCAAATACCTGCTCAGCTTCATGTCCCACCGTCGCATGAACTGGCTCATGCCATTCTCGCTTGTCGGCGGTTCCATCATCACCTTTGCCATGGTGGTGCGCGCGTTAGCGCCCGGCATCAGCGCGTTCAACACCGCGGGCCTCACATTCCTCATTACGATGATGGCGCTCGGCGTCCTGGAGCATGCGATGCTGGTGGCGCCGCTACCATTTACCGTGTTGTGGTCCTGGTGGTTGCGACGGCAGGGTAAATCCACGGCAGCGGAGCCCTCCCCCGCCTCGATCATCCATGCGAGCCTTACATAACCGGTTCTAAGGACCAGTCCTTAGCGGGGTCCAGGGGCGTCATGCGCCAGCGTGCTTTGCATG
>CAZZYR010000025.1:0-13012 GCA_964658235.1 uncultured Acetobacteraceae bacterium
GTTCGGACATACAGCAAGAAAGCAAGAAGTTCTTTTTTGAAAAAAAGAAGGCCTTCCTTACATTCCCCCAGGATAAGCCGGCCCCCCGCCACCTTCCGGCGCTGACCAATCGATATTCTGCGTCGGATCCTTGATGTCGCAGGTCTTGCAGTGCACGCAATTCTGCGCGTTGATCTGCAACCGCGGATGGCCCTCCTCCACGCCAACCGCTTCATAGACGCCGGCCGGACAATATCGGCTTTCCGGGCTGGCATAGGTTTCCCAGTTGACGCCAAGCCAGCGGCCGGGATCACGCAGCTTGAGGTGGACCGGCTGGTTTTCCTCGTGGTTGGTGTTGCTGATGAACACGCTGGAGAGGCGGTCGAAGGTCAGCACGCCATCCGGTTTTGGATACTCGATTTTTGGCGAGTCCTTGGCCTTGGCGAGCGAGTCGTGATCATGGTGAGTGTGGTGGAAGGTCCACGGAGCACGGCCGCGGAGAACAAACGTGTCAAGGCCACTGTAGAGGATGAAGCCATATAAGCCGAACTTGGCGAAAGCGGGACGTAGGTTGCGTTCATGCTTCAGCTCCGGATAGAGCCAGCTCGCCTTGAATTTGTCGGTGTAGGCGGTGAGTTCCACGGTACGGTCCGCGGCCAGCGCTTCGGCGGCGGCTTCTGCTGCCATCATGCCGGATTTCATCGCGCAATGCGTGCCTTTGATTTTCGGCAGATTTAGAAAACCCGCCGAATCGCCGATCAGCGCGCCGCCCGGGAAGGTGAGCTTCGGGATGGACTGAAAGCCGCCTTCGGACAGCGCGCGGGCGCCGTAACTGATGCGCCGGCCGCCTTCGAAGTGCTTGCGCATATGGGGGTGGGTTTTCAGGCGCTGCATTTCGTCGAACGGGGAGAGCCAGGGATTCTTGTAGTCCAGGCCGACCACGTAGCCGAAGGAGACCAGGCCATCGCCGAAATGGTAGAGCCAGGAGCCGGCATAGGTGCTGCTATCGGCCGGCCAGCCGACGGTGTGCATGATGAAGCCGGGCTTGTGGTTCTCACGAGGGATTTCCCACAGTTCCTTGATGCCCAGACCGTAGGTTTGCGGGTCCACGCCGTCGCGCAGATTGAATTTTTCCATGAGTTGCTTGGTGAGCGAGCCGCGGCAGCCTTCGCCGAACAGCGTGTAGGCGGCGCGCAGTTCCATGCCGGGGGCGTGGTTGGGCCCGTGTTCGCCTTCCTTGGTGATGCCCATGTCGCCGGTGGCGACGCCAACCACGCGGCCATCTTCAATCAGCAATTCTGCGGCGGAAAAGCCGGGATAGATCTCCACGCCCAGCGCTTCGGCCTGGGTGCCGAGCCAACGGGTGACGTCCCCAAGGCTGACGATATAGTTGCCGTGGTTGTTCATCTGCGGCGGGGTGACCGGAGAGCGGTAGGCGCCCTTCTTGGTCAGGAAGACGAAGTGGTCCTCCTTTGCTTCCGTGTGGATGGGCGCGCCGCGCTCCCGCCAATCGGGCAGAAGTTCGTCCAGGGCGCGCGGTTCGATGACGGCGCCGGACAGGATGTGGGCGCCCACCTCACCGGCTTTTTCCACAACGCAGACGGCGGCATCGGGGGCTAACTGCTTGAGGCGGATGGCGGCGGCCAGGCCAGCGGGCCCCGCGCCCACGATGACCACATCGAACTCCATTGCCTCACGTTCGCTCATGCCCGCTCCCAAATGACCCGTGTTTGTTGACGTATAAGGTAAGCAATTGCCGCGATAAAAGAGCGCCGTCCTGAAGTAAGCGTTCCCGTAGCTGAACCGGTAGTTTGCGCAATCCCGGAGGTTTCGTACAACACGGCATGGACATGCTTGCCGCATTGCGGCTGCAGATTGAGTGGGGCGCGGACGAAGCGCTCGCGGATGCGCCGGTCGACCGGATGGCGGCGGCGGCTGTGGCAGCCGTCAAGCAATTGCCCCAGCCGGCGTCTGCCAGCCGGCTGGCACCGCCAGCGCAAGCGCGGCCAGGCGGCGTGGCGCGGGCGCAGTTGGTCAGCATGGCGGCGAATACCACCGAGGCGCTGCGCCAGGCGCTGGCAAGCTTCACCGACTGCCCGCTGGCAGCGACGGCCACCAACCTTGTGTTTTCCGACGGTAGTGCAGAGTCCGGGCTGGTGGTTGTGGGAGACGTCCCAGGAGACGACGAGGACCGCACCGGCCGGCCGTTCGCGGGTGCTGCCGGAGACCTCTTGGACCGTATGTTCGCCTCGGTGGGCCTGACGCGCGCGGCCATGCTGATGACGAATGTGGTCCCGTGGCGCCCGCCTGGCGGACGGCCGCCCACGGAAGCGGAGGTGCAGACCTGCCTCCCATTCCTGTGGCGGCATCTGACCCTGCTGCGGCCTCGGCTGGTGGTGACGCTGGGCGCTTTGCCGGCGCGCGTGCTCACACGGCGTGACGATGGCATCCGGCGGTTGCGCGGACGATGGGCTGACTTGGCTATCCCTGGCTTGCCTGCGACAGTACCCATGTTACCGATGCTACATCCATCGTATTTGTTGCAAACACCGGCTGCAAAGCGAGAGGCCTGGACAGATCTTCTGGCTTTACGGCGGACACTTGACAGTCTGTAGTTACAGTCAAGTGCGTGTTCTACTACGCCGCTGGTGCGAAGATATTAACAGGTCTGACCGTTCACGCCTCCGCGGGAGCGGCAGGTCTTCTCTAGATTTGCGATTGCGCTTTTTCTGCGAATGCTGGTAAGCGGGCGGCATGCGAGGGATCGGACTATCCATCTCCCGCCTGTCCACTGCCCGTGCCGTTCTGGCGGGCGCTGCCATCCTTGCGGGCGCCGCGTTGCGGCCCGCGCACGGGCAAGGCAGCGGTGGATCGGCGCCACAATCTGACGACCTGGCCATGGCCGTGCCCCGAATTCATCCGGGTGCAGGGTCGAACGGCATGGGCTTGCCGCAACCGCTGGCCCCGAGCGAAGCCGCGCGTATCCGGCGAATTTTTGCACTCCAGCGCCAGGATGCCATTCCGGCCGCTGTCGCAGAGACGGCGCGGCTCTCCGACACGACGCTGCTGGGACATATTCTGGCTGAGCGTTTGCTGGCGCAGCCGTCCCGCGCATCTGCACCTGCTTTGTCCGACTGGTTAGGCCGCTATGCTGACCTTCCGGATGCCTGCTCCATCTATGCGCTGCTCCTGCGCCGACTGCCGCGGGGCGCCACGCCGCCCGCCGCTCCGGCCGGCGCGGCGCTTGGCGTACAAGGCGGCAAGGCGCCGCTTTTGACTACCGCCGCTGGCGCCGCGCGCGATGCCTTCGCGCATGGCCGCGACACGCAGGCAGAGCGGTTGGGCCGTGACGCCTTTATCCGCAGCCGGGGCCGGGACGGCCAGGCGGCCTATCTGGTTGGACTCGCCGCGTGGCGGCAAGGCAGCATGGAAAATGCCGCGACCTGGTTCGAAACGGCGTCCCTGACCGACGGCGCCGGCGCCGGGCTGCGCGCGGCCGCAGCTTTGTGGGCCGCGCGCGCTCATTTGCGACAGGGGGAGGTGGGTGCCTGGCGTCCTTGGATGCTGCGGGCGGCGGCCGAGCCGCATACACTGCACGGCATGCTGGCGCTGCGCATGCTTGGCATGCGGCTTCAGGACTCACCCGCAAGCCCGACCTTGGGCGAGGCGGACCTGGATGCGATCGCGGCGACGCCGCAGGGGCGGCGCGCATTCGCCTTGTTGCAGGTTGGTGAGCCGGCGCGGGCGGAGGCGGAATTGCGCCGGCTATGGCCGGCGGCCCAGGTCAGCCCGGGCCTGTCCAGAGCCTTGTTTCTGGTTGCGGGCGCCGCTGGCTTGTCAGACCTGGTTTCGGACTTGTCCGGCATTGTGGACGCAACGGAGGCGGACCTGCCGGTTCCGATCCTGCGGCCGAAGGGCGGGTATAAGATTGACCCAGCGCTGGTTTATGCCGTGGCGCGCGTAGAATCGAATTTTGAACCGGGGGCGGTGTCCGGCGCAGGGGCCCACGGGCTGATGCAATTAATGCCGGTGGCGGCCGAGGCCGTGGGTTTAAAGGCTGGTAGCGGCCTGGAGGAGCCTGGCCAAAATCTGCGCCTTGGGCAGGCCTATCTTGCGTATCTCAGCCGGCCAGAGATTGCCGGGGATGATCTGCTGCGGGTTCTTGC
Source organism: uncultured Acetobacteraceae bacterium (assembly GCA_964658235.1). GTDB lineage: Bacteria > Pseudomonadota > Alphaproteobacteria > Acetobacterales > Acetobacteraceae > BOG-908. Next base: position 4,146 of record CAZZYR010000025.1, read on the forward strand.
CAGCTATAATTCCGGGCCCGGCGCAGTGCAGAAATGGGCAAAATCCGAAGTTGCCGACCCACTGATGTTTTTGGAGACGATACCCACGGATGAGACGCGGCATTTCGTGCAGCGCACGCTAACCAATCTATGGGGCTATGCCGCGCGCTTCCATCTGAATGCTCCGAGCCTAGACACCTTTGCCAATGGCGAGTGGCCGCGTTTCGATCCCGAGATCATGCCAGTCAGGCCCATGCGGGCCGCAGCAATTCGTTTGCACTAAGCCTTGGCTCGGCTGGATGAGACGGTCGCGTTCCTGGCGGTCAATATTGCACTGCTGACGGTGTCCGACACCCGGAATCCGACGAATGATACGTCCGGCGATGCGCTTGCGTCACGCATCGAGGCGGCGGGACACCGCATCGTGGCGCGGGCGATCGAGCGCGATGACGCCGAAGCCATTGTGGGCCACTTGCAACCCTGGATCTCGGATCCGTCGGTGGACGTGGTGATTACCACTGGTGGCACCGGGTTGACGGGCCGCGACGTGACGCCAGAAGCGTTCGACCGCGTGCTAGATAAGCGGATTGACGGCTTCGGAGAGCTGTTCCGCATGTTGAGCTACCAGAAAATCGGCACCTCCACGATCCAGTCCCGCGCGCTGGCAGGCGTGGCCGGTGGCACGTATCTGTTCGCGCTGCCGGGGACTACTGGGGCCGTGAAAGACGCCTGGGATGACATCCTGGTGTGGCAACTGGATGTGCGGCATCGTCCCTGCAATTTCGTGGAATTGATGCCGAGGCTGCGCGAAAAGTAGGCGGGACCGCGCCGCGTGGGTCGCTTCGCCTAGCCCCGAATGCTACCGTTCGCATTTCGTTCTTGACTTCCATTAGGGCGATGAGTGACTGTTCGCACGAACGAACAGAGAACCATCATGCAGGTTGCTCCCATCCGTCCGTCTGCCGACAGGATCTATCGCGGCGACGCCCCAGGCGGCACGTTGTCCAATGCCAGGCTCTCCGGGAAGCTGCGCGGGAGGGGTGCGCTGTCCAACCCGGCCAACCGGTTCGAGACGCGGGCGCTGGAACCCTTCGATGACGGCTGGGATACGCTGGAAGGGCTGGCTGATTTGGCGCCGCTGCCGACCACGTTGACGCGGGACAGCAGCAAGACTGTCATCTCATGGAACAATTCCCCGGATATCGGCTTCGACCGGGCGGTAAATCCGTATCGGGGATGCGAGCACGGGTGCGTATATTGTTACGCCCGGCCCACGCATGCCTATCTCGGCTATTCGGCCGGCCTGGATTTCGAAACGAAGCTTGTTTTCAAGCCAGACGTGGCCTCGCTCCTGGAGCGCGAGCTCCGTAAGCCAGGCTACGATTGCAAGCCTTTAGCGCTTGGTTCGAACACGGATCCATATCAGCCGGTGGAGCGCACGCTCAAGCTCACCCGCGCTGTGTTGGAGGTGCTGGAGCGATTTGGTCACCCCGTCAGCATTGTCACGAAATCCGCGGGCGTGTTGCGGGACCTGGATATCCTGCAGCGTCTGGCGGCGCGCGGCCTGGTTCGCGTCTATCTTTCCGTGACCACGCTTGATGCAACGCTCGCGCGGCGAATGGAGCCGCGCGCGGCAAGCCCGGAACGGCGCCTCTCCGCGATTGCGGCTCTCAGCCAGGCCGGTGTGCCAGCGGCGGTGCTTGCGGCGCCCATGATCCCGGGGCTGAATGATTCCGAGATGGAACGCATATTGGAACGTGCCGCGCGCGCGGGGGCCAGATACGCGGGGTATGTATTGCTGCGCCTGCCGCATGAGCTGCGCGACATGTTCGAGACATGGCTCGGTGCGCACTACCCCGACAGGGCGAGACATGTCTTGAGCCTGATCCGTGACACACGTGCTGGCGCGTTAAACGACAGCGCATTCCACGAGCGTTTTAAGGGGCAGGGGCCGTATGCGGACCTGCTTGGCAAGCGGTTTTCCCGCGCCGCGCGGCAATGGGGCTTTGAGGAAAGGGGGGCGCTGGAAACACGGCATTTCGCCGTGCCCTCAGCATCGGCGGCGCAGCCGGCGCCGCAGTTGAGTTTGTTCTAGCATCGCGCACCTACTCATTTGACCGCTGCAATGACAGTTTCGTGATCAAGCGGTGCTCACCCGGCCATCCCTCATGTTTGCCCGGCGGGATGCGCCAAACTCCCGGGGCCTCCCATTGAAGACGGGGCTCAGCGCAACCATCCTCAAGCCCTGACGTCGCCGGGGGCCACAGCGTTGAGTATTGCGGGTACGCATCGGCTACGCCTGGGCTTGGCTTTCACTTTCGTCGCCTTTGCAGCGGCAGCGCAGCCGAACATGGGGCCGCCTGCCGTCGGCGTGATACACGCCGCACGGACTCCGATAACTGAGACCAATGAATTCATCGGACGCGTTGACGCCGTATCACGAGTGAACTTGGTTGCCCGCGTGACTGCCTTTCTGGAACAACGGCTGTTCTCCGAAGGCAGCGAAGTGAAAAAGGGCGACGTTCTGTATAAGCTGGAAGAGGGGCCGTTCCAGGCTGATTTCATGGCCAAGCAGGCTGCGGTCGGTCAGTTGAACGCGCTATTGCTGAACGCCAACCAAACCCTCACCCGGCAGCAGGCTCTGATCAACACGCCGGCTGGGCAGCGGTCGAACTTGGACAGCGCGGTAGCCCAGCAGCGCAGTCAGGCCGCCCAGGCGAACTTGGCCACATCCCAAATCAACCTGGATTATACGACGATCAAGGCCCCGATCACCGGCAAGATCACCCGCACGGCAGTGACGGAAGGCAATGTGGTGGGTCCAAACAGCGGAACACTGGCGACCATCGTGAGCCAGGATCCGATGTATGTGATCTTTCCGATCTCCTCTCGCGCCGCGCTGGATCTGCGGCACCGCTATGCCAGCGCAGGAGGCTTGAGCGCGGCGCGCGTGACGATTCGGCTGCCAAACGGGCGCATCTACGATCAGGCCGGAAAGCTGGACTATGTGGACCCCACCATATCGGCAACCACGGACACGCTGACCGCCCGCGCGGTGCTGCCTAACCCGTTGCACGATCAGGCAGCGTCAGGCGCCGCCGCGGACGCGGGGGCCACTGACGCTGGGCGCGAACTGATAGACGGGGAGTTCGTCCAAGTGCTTGTGCAAGGGGTGACACCGATCGAAGTGTTGGGCGTGCCGCGCTCCGCGATTCTGTCGGACCAGCAGGGCGACTACGTCTATACGGTGGATGCGCAAAACCATGCTCAGCAGACGCGCGTGCAGCTCGGGCAGTCCACGCCGACCATTGCGGCCGTCACCAGTGGCTTGACCGAAGGCCAGACCGTGATCGTGGATGGTATCCAGCGTGTCCGGCCGGGTATTGTCGTGGTCCCAGGCCCAGCTTCGCCGACTCTGCCCCCGCCCGCGCCGCATGTGGCGCAGTAGGCGCGTGGACTGACATGGTGGGAGCCATCCAACCATGATCTCCTCCGTATTTGTAGATCGGCCGCGGCTGGCGATTGTGATCGCCATCGTGATCACGATAGCGGGGTTGATTTCACTCACCCGTATCCCGGTTGCGCAGTTCCCGGAGATCGTGCCGCCCCAGGTGCAGGTGTCTGCCACCTATCCTGGAGCGTCGGCAGCCGACGTGGAAGCCTCTGTCGCGCAGCCGATTGAGGCCCGCGTGGTGGGCGTGGACAAGGCGCTCTACATGAAGAGCACCAACTCCAACGATGGGACCTACAACCTTACCGTCAGCTTCGCACTCGGCACTGATCCGGACATCAACACGGTCAACGTGAACAACCGTGTGCAGACCGCTCTGTCCCAGTTACCCGCGGCTGTGCAGGCCCAGGGGCTGACGGTGCAGAAGGCCAGCAGCGCCATTCTGGAGTTCGTCAATTTCTTCAGCGAGTCCGGCAAGCAGGACACGTTGTTCATCACCAATTACGTGACCATCAGCGTGCTCGACGAGATTTCGCGCATCAATGGCGTTGGGCAAGCAAGTCTGTTCAGCCAGCAGGTCTACTCGATGCGCATTTGGTTTGATGCACAGCGTTTGACGAATCTCAACCTGACGCCGGCCGACGTGGTCAACGCGATCCAGGCGCAGAACGTTGTGGCACCTGTAGGCCGCATTGGCGCGCGCCCAGCCGTGGGAGACGTGCAGTTTCAGTTCAACGTCCAAACGCAGGGACGGTTGAACTCGCCCAAGCAATTCGGTGATATCGTTCTGCGCTCCAACCCGGATGGATCATCCCTGCGTGTGCGTGACGTGGCACGTGTGGAATTGGGTGCGCAGAATGTCGATAGTGAAAGTCGGCTGGACGGCAAACCGTCCGTTGCAATGAAGGTGAGTCTGGCGCCGGGCGCCAACGCGGTGGCCACGGCGCGGCTTGTCAACAACAAGCTCAATGAGCTGAAGGCACGCTTCCCCTCGGGCATGAATTACCAGGTGACGTGGAATTCCACCCTGTTTGTCACCGACACCATCAGCGAGGTGCTCAAAACCCTTGGCGAGGCCTTCCTGCTTGTTGCGGTTGTTGTGTTCCTGTTCCTCGGCAATCTGCGCGCCACCATCATTCCCGTTATCGCCGTGCCAGTCAGCCTTATCGGCGCCTTCGCCGTTCTGTTTGCTTTGGGTTTCACAGCGAACACGGTCAGCCTTCTGGCCATGGTGCTGGCCATCGGCATCGTGGTCGATGATGCTATCGTGGTGGTGGAGAACGTGGAGCGGGTGATCGAGGAACATCCGGATTGGGATCCGAAGGATTCGGTCAAGGAGGCGATGCGCCAGATCACCGCGCCGATCATTGCCATCACGCTGGTGTTGCTGTCCGTGTTCGTCCCGATCGGCTTCATTCCCGGTATTTCCGGCGTGCTGTTCAAGCAGTTCGCCGTCACCATCAGCGCTGCGATGCTGATATCCGCGCTGAACGCGCTGACCCTGTCGCCGGCCTTGTGCGGCATGTTCCTGCGCTCACATCCGAAGCGCGAACGCGGCATCCTGGCGCGGGTGATGCGCGGGATTGACCGCACGCGGGACGGCTATACCTCGGTGGTGCGCCGCCTCATTCAGCGGTCCGTGCTGTCCCTTGTGGTGGTGGCGGTGTGCGCGGTGTGCATCTTCGGGCTGGCCAGCATCACGCCATCCGGTTTCTTGCCCAGCGAGGACCAGGGGGGCTTTTTCGTGGCGATCCAGCTGCCGGACGGTGCTTCCGTGGCGCGCACCAGCAGCGTGGTCAGCCAGGTGGAGAAGCAAATTGCGAAGATGCCGGGTGTGGCTGACACCTTTGCCATCATCGGATTTTCGATCCTCGACAGTGCTCAGGAGCCGAACGACGGCTTTATGTTTATCCGGCTGAAGCCGTTTGCGGACCGCACCACGGCGCAAACGCAAGTGGGCGCCATGATCGGCCAGGTCTTCGGCATGGGTGCGCAAATCAGGTCCGCCAACGTGCTGGCCGTGAACCTGCCGCCGATCATCGGGCTGGGAACGGCGGGCGGTTTCGAATATCAGCTTGATGCGTTGCAGGGCCAGGACCCGAACGAGATCAACAGCGTGCTGAACGGGTTGTTGGCCGCCGCGCGAGCGGACAAGCGAATGAGCCAGGTGTTCAGCACGTTCACCGCCAGCAACCCGTCGCTCTACCTGGATATCGACCGCGAGAAAGCGCAGGCGCTCGGACTGAACATGTCCGACGTCTTTGCCGCTCTGCAGGCGACCCTGGGAGGCATCTACATCAACGATTTCAATCTGTATGGCCGTGTCTGGCAGGTGAACATCCAGGGTGAGGCGTACGACCGCAACGACATACCGGCGCTTTGGCAGATCTATATCCGCAACAAGACTAACGAGATGGTGCCGCTGCGTTCGATCGCTGAAGTGAGCATCAAGCTCGGGCCGCAAATCATCAACAGATACAACAACTACCGGTCGGTGACGATCAACGGGTCTCCTGCGCCCGGCGGGTCGTCCGGACAGGCAATCGCGGCGATGGCCGCCGTCTCGGCCCATACGCTGCCGGCTGGGTATGCCTATGAGTGGACGAGCGTCGCGTATCAGGAGGTCGCCGCCGCAGGACAAACAGGGACAATCCTCGCGCTGGCCATCTTGTTCGCATACCTCTTCCTGGTGGGCCTATATGAGAGTTGGGTGATACCCATACCGGTGCTGTTGTCCGTTGCCGTAGGCGTCCTTGGCTCCCTTGTGGGAATCTCGCTCGCGGGACTGTCACTGGACCTCTATGCCCAAATCGGGCTTGTGGTGCTGATAGCCCTGGCCGCAAAAAACGGTATCCTGATCGTGGAGTTCGCGAAGGACCAGCGTGAGCGCGGGGTGTCCATCGTGGAAGCGGCCGCGATGGGCGCGCAAATGCGGTTCCGCGCCGTGATGATGACGTCGGTGGCCTTTGTGCTCGGACTTGTTCCACTGGTGTTCGCTACGGGTGCCGCGGAGATCAGCCGCCGCGATGTGGGTACACCAGTGTTCGCTGGAATGCTGGCAGCCAGCGCGCTTGGCATCTTCCTTATTCCAATGCTGTATGTGACCTTCCAGACGGGCCGGGAGCGCGTAAAGGCCAGGTTCGGGATAACCAGAGGAATGACGGTAAGGGAGGGCGTGCCTCCTCCCCCAAGCCCCCCGGCACACCGTTAGGGGGGAGCCATAACGGAGGCAGACGCGCCGGCCACGGCGCGGCATCAGGGGAATAGCGAATGTCTGCGACTGCCACACGGGACGCCACGCAACACGCCAACGATATAGATCAGCTCTGCATCAATACGATCCGGACCCTGTCCATGGACGCGGTGCAGAAAGCCAATTCCGGCCATCCGGGCACGCCTATGGGGATGGCGCCAGTGGCCTACACGCTCTGGCAACAATTCCTCAATTTCGACCCGGCCGAGCCACGCTGGCCAAACCGCGATCGCTTCGTCTTATCCGTGGGCCACGCCTCGATCCTGCTCTATTCGCTGATCCACCTGGCCGGCGTGCGCGAAGTGAATGAACACGCGGACACCAGCGGGCCGGCACTGTCCATGGATGACCTCAAGAGCTTCCGGCAACTGGACAGCAAGACGCCCGGCCACCCTGAATACCGCATGACGTCCGGCGTGGAAACCACGACCGGTCCGCTGGGCCAGGGCTGCGGCAACTCGGTGGGTCTGGCGATGGCGGAGCGCTATCTGGCCAGCCGCTACAACAAGCCGGGCTTCGAGCTGTTCAACCACCACGTGTATGTGCTGGCAGGCGACGGCGACATGATGGAGGGCATCAGCAGCGAAGCGGGCTCCACCGCCGCGCACCTTAAGCTGGGCAACCTGACCTGGATCTACGACAGCAACCACATCACCATCGAGGGCGGCACGGATCTGGCCTTCGACGAGGACGTGGCAGCGCGCTTCGCGGCTTATGGCTGGGACGTGCAGCATGTGGAAGACGCCAATGACACCGAGGCGATGGCCAAAGCGCTGGCGCACGCGAAAGCGACCACGGACAAGCCGAGCTTCATCCAGGTGCACAGCATCATCGGGTTCGGTGCGCCGAAGAAGGCCGGCACGCGCCACGCGCATGGCGAACCGCTGGGCGAGGAGGAAATCCGCGGCGCCAAGCACGCCTATGGCTGGCCGGAGGACTCGTCGTTTCTGGTGCCGGATGGCGTGTATCAGCACTTTGCCGATGGCATCGGCAAGCGCGGCGCCGCGGCGCGTGCTGCGTGGGAGACGTTGCTGACCGGCTATAGGGCGCAATATCCCGACTTGGCCGCGGAACTGGAGATGATGAACCAGCACACGCTGCCAGACGGATGGGATGCCGATATCCCTGTCTTCCCAGCGGACGCCAAGGGTATAGCCTCACGCGATTCGTCACAAAAAGTTCTCAATGCCATTGCACCGCACGTGCCCTGGCTCATCGGCGGTGCCGCGGACCTGGCGCCATCCACCAAAAGTAATCTGACCTTCGCCGGCGCGGATAGTTTTGAAGCGGATAATTACGGCGGACGTAACCTTCATTTTGGCATCCGCGAACACGCGATGGGCAGCATTTGCAACGGCATGGCGCTGTCTGCCGTGCGCCCGTACGGCTCCGGCTTTTTGATCTTTTCGGATTACATGAAGCCGCCGATCCGCCTATCCGCGATCATGGAGTTGCCGGTTGTCTACATCTTTACCCATGACAGTATCGGCGTGGGCGAGGATGGGCCGACACATCAGCCGATCGAGCAGCTTGTGTCCCTGCGCGCCATCCCGGGCATGATCGTGCTGCGGCCAGCGGATGCCAACGAAGTGGCCGAGGCTTGGCGCCACGTGATGACATTGAAGGAGCAGCCGGCTTGCCTGATCCTGTCGCGGCAGGCATTGCCGACGCTCGACCGCGAGAAATATGCAGCCGCTGCCGGCCTGAAGCACGGTGCGTATGTGCTGGCGGACCCGCCGCAGGGTGGTGAGCCGGAAGTGATCCTTATGGCGACTGGCTCGGAAGTAGGGCTGGCGGTGGGCGCCTATGAGACATTGACAGCGGAGGGCATCCGCGCGCGCGTGGTGAGTTTCCCGAGCTGGGAACTGTTCGAGGATCAGCCGGCTGAATACCGCCATTCCGTGTTGCCGCCGCACATTACAGCACGCGTTTCGATCGAGCAGGGATCGACCATCGGCTGGGACCGTTACATCGGCTCAACCGGCGCGGCGATCGGGATGCACACGTTTGGAGCCTCCGCGCCGATGGCGGCACTGTTGAAGAAGTTCGGGTTTACGCCTGACGCGGTGGCGTCGGCGGCGCGGAAACAGGCAGGGAAGTGAGTAGTTCTTTTTTGAAAAAAAGAACCAAACAACTTTTATCAATTTAATCCGCGCCGTAGTGAAAAAAGTTTTTTGCTTCTTT
>CAZZYR010000026.1:0-12993 GCA_964658235.1 uncultured Acetobacteraceae bacterium
AAGGTCCGTTGGACCATGAGTTTGACGGCTACGAGGCGATGGGACCGGCCGACGGGCTGACGATGCCCAGCACGCTGTCCTCCAGCGGCGGGACGCAGAATTTCGAGACGGACGATCGCAGCCTGGAGGATACGCTGGAGACCCGGCCGTCCCTGCGGGACCATCTGGGGGAGCAGTTGCGGCTGGCCTTTGCGGACCGGTCGGACCGGTTGATCGGTGCGCATCTGATTGCCCTGCTGGAACCGTCCGGGCGGCTTTCCGCCGATCCCGCCGATATCGCGCGTGCGCTGGGGGCGGAGCTGGACCGGGTGGAGGCGGTGCGCCAGCGGATGATGGCATTCGATCCGGTGGGCATGTTCGCGCGCAGCCTGGCGGAGTGCTTGGCGGCGCAGTTGCGGGAGGCGAACCGGCTGGACCCATGCATGGTGGCCCTGCTGGACAACCTGGATCACCTGGGCCGGCGGGAGATGAAGGCGCTGATGGCGCTGTGCCAGGTGGACTGGGAGGACCTGCAGCAGATGATCGTGGAGCTGCGCGCGCTGGACCCCAAGCCGGGGGCCAACTGGGACAGCGCCGCCCTGCCGCCGGTGATCCCGGACGTGCTGATGCGCGCGGCCCCAGGTGGGGACTGGCTGCTGGAGCTGAACCCGGACACCATGCCGCGCGTGCTGGTCAACGAAGCGTTCTATGCGCGCATCAGCAAGGTGGCCGAGCGCGAGGACCGCCAGTTCATGAGCGAGCGGCTGGCCACGGCGAACTGGCTGGTGAAATCCCTGCAGCAGCGTGCGCAGACCATCCTGAAGGTGTCCAGCGAGATCGTGCGCCGGCAGGACGGTTTCTTCCGGCATGGCGTGAGCCATCTGCGCCCGCTGATCCTGCGGGACATTGCGGAGGAGGTGACGCTGCACGAAAGCACCGTCAGCCGGGTGACGGCGAACAAATACATCGCCACGCCGCGCGGGATCTTCGAGCTGAAGTATTTCTTCACTACCGCCATCGCCGGCGCCGGGGGCGAAAGCCATTCGGCCGAGGCGGTGCGCCACCGCATCCGCGCCATGGTGGGCGCCGAGCGGGCGGACGAGGTGCTGTCAGACGACGCCATCGTGGCTACCCTGCGCAAAGAGGGCGTGGACATCGCGCGCCGAACGGTGGCCAAATACCGGGATGCGTTGCGCATCCCCAGTTCGGTGCAACGCAAGCGGGAGAAGGCCGCCCTGGTCTGAGCTTCCGCGGGGCGCACTGGGCAGGGAGGTGGTCGCGATGCAGATCAATGTCTCGGGCAAGCAGGTGGATCTGTCCGACTCGCTGCGAACCCGCGTGGCTTCCAGCCTGGACGGGATCACCAGCAAGTATTTCGATCAGGCCATGGAGGCGCACGTCACCTTCGGCCGCGCCCGCAGCTTCTTCACCTGCGACATCAATGTGCATGCCGGCCGCGGCCTGACGCTGCGCGGCGAGGGCGAGGCCGGCGATGCGAATGCCGCCTTCGATGACGCCGCCGAGCACATCGCCACCCGGCTGCGGCGCTACCGCCGGCGGGTGAACGACCACCATCGCGCGTTGGCCGGGCGGGAGCGCCCGCAATCCGCCCGCGCCTATGTGCTGCGGGCCGAGCCGGACGGTGAGCCAGCCGCCCATGCGGACGCGGCCGAGACAGCGGCGCCGACCTTTGCCACGGTCATTGCCGAGACGGTGACCGAAATCACCCGCCTGACGGTGGGCGACGCGGTGATGCGCATGGACCTGGCGGACCAGCCGGTGCTGATGTTCCGCAATTCCGCCACCGGCGAGCTGAACGTGATCTATCGCCGGAGCGACGGCAATATCGGCTGGATAGATCCAGGCACGGCCTGACCGGACGGGAGCCGCAAGGGCTGCTTCACCATCGCGCCGATGCCGCGGGCCGCGCGTTTCTTGTCGATCTGTATTTCGGCGGCGTGGCCCCTGCGGCGGCGGTGATGGACGCGTTCGTCGCGGAACATGGAGATACGCTCTACACATCACTCGATGAGATGCTGAAGCGGAACGGCATCACATCGGAGTCGTTCCTGCGCCACCTCAACGTGTCCGATTACGTCGTGCAAACGCAGGATGCGGTGCTGCACACAAGGATGCAGTGCATCCGGCATTTTGCGGAAGTGGGGATCAGGCGCGGACAGGCGCTGTCCCACGATCAGCGGTTCGATCCGGCGTTCGTGGCCGAACTCGAGCCGCGCACCAGAAATCTGCCGCCGCACGAGGCGTATCTGGCGTGGATCAATGCCGGCGCGGCCATGCCGCCGAATGCGTGTGTGTTCCTGCGGAATTTGGGCCTGTCTGATTTGTCCGGCTTTCCTTCCGGCTTCGATGCAGATTCCTATCTGGACATGAATCCGGATTTGCGCCCAGCCATCCGCGGCCGTTGGGCTGCGTTGCGCCACGCGATCGAACACGGGCTGCCGGAGGGCCGGCCTGGCTGCCCTCTCAGCAGCGACACGTGCGAAATTTACCGCGCGGCGGCGGACCGGCAATCCGTGAAGAACCAATTGCGTAAGGCCCGCAAGCTGTATGAGGCGGTACTGGCGGAAAATCCGCGCCACCTGCTGGGCAATCGGCGTTATGCGGACTGCCTGCTCCGCCTGGAAGACTTCGACCGGGCGGCGCGGGTCTGCGCAGACATGATCGCGCATGGCGGCGACAATGTGTGGACGCATATCAACCTCGCCACGTGCCACGCGAAGCTGCAACGCTGGACGGAGGCATGCGGCGTGATGGAGCGCTTGGCCGCCGCGCGCCCCGGCGACCGCGCGGTGCAGTCGCGGTATCGTCATATGCTGCGGGACGCTTTCCATGCGCTGGCGAACGACGCAGACCGCCCGCGCGTGGCGGAGGCATGCGCGCTGCTGGCCGCCCCGCTGGCACCCACCCTGGGCGCGCCGGCGCGGGCAGTATCCCCCATCCGGTCGGTGATCATCATCGCCAATGCCAGGCTGGCACAAGGAAGATTCGACCGCGTCAGCCAGAAGCTGGAGCAATTCAAGGCGGCCGGCATCGCTTGCGACGTGATCGACACGGGGGAGGACATCGTCACGTCCGTTCGCCGCGCCGTGCGTTTGGATGCGGTCATCATCTATCACGTCCCGGCCACGCCGGATGTGATGTGGGCGATCCTTCTGCTGCGGCAGGCCGGCGTGCCGGTTTTTTTCGAGCTCGACGATTTGGCGGTCGATCCGGCGCCGCTCGAAGAAAGTTTGCAGCGGGGCGAGGGCCAGATCAAAATGGACGCTGACGCGACAAGCCCGGACGGCATCGGTTTGCTCGCCGCAACGATGGGCGTGTGCGATTATGCGCTGGCTTCCACCCCGGCTTCGGCCGCCGCAATGCGGCCTCACGTCATCGGGCGGCGCGCCTTCGTGCACCGCAACGGCCTGGGGCGGCCGCACCGGGACAGCATGCGCGTGAGGCGCGCCGCGCCGCGTGATGATGCAGTCAGGATCTTCTTCGGGCCGCATGACGGCGTGCTCGACACGGATATGGCAGCCGGGTTGGCACGGCTGTTCGACACGCGAGGGCCGCGCGTGGAACTGCTGGCGTTGGGGCAGATCGTGCTGCCGCCCTGCCTGCATCCCTATGCCAGACAGATTTTTTTGCATGAACCCGTCCGCGATCCTGCCGCTTATTGGAGCGTCCTGCGTGAAGCCGATATCGCGCTGGTGGCACCCCCGCCTGGGCGGCAGGCGGAGGCGAGGCGCGAGACCGAATGGCTGGAGGCAGCCATGCTTGCCGTGCCTTGCGTGATTGGCGCCACGGACACGCCTTGCGAACTGGCCGAGGATGGCCGCACCGGCATTTTGGTGAGAGACGGCAACGACTGGTTTGGCGCATTGGAGCGTCTGGTGGCCGATGCGGGCAAGCGGCAGGCGATGGGACAGGCAGCGCGCACCTCCGTTCTGGAGCGCTATGATACCGATGCGCTGGCGGCCAATCTCATTTCCATTCTCGATGCCGTCACCTCGCCGCCGCCGGCGGCGAGGATGCGCATCCTGGTGGTGCATGTCTTCTATCCGCCGCAATCGGTCGGCGGCGCCACACGCGTGGTGGCGGAGAACGTGCGCGACATCACGGCCGGATACGGCGACGAGTTCGAAATCCAGGTGTTCACCACGCTTGAGGGCGCGGCCGAACCCTATCTTCCGCTCGTCAGCGTGATCGATGGCGTCAGGGTCACGGCAATTCCCCCACCCCAGGCGCCGGACCTCGACAAGCGCGTCCGCGACAAGGGCATGCAGGCGGCGTTCGAATCCGTGCTCGATAGCTTCAAGCCGGATCTGGTGCATCTGCATTGCATCCAGCGGATCACGCTCAGCGTATGCGAAACGTTGCAACGGCGTGGGCTGCCGTATGTGGTGACGGTGCACGATGCCTGGTGGATTTCCGATGCACAGTTCCTGCTGGACGAATTCGGCGTGATGGCGCCGTATGATTTTTCCGATCCGATGCGGGAATTGCGGCGGGGCGATGCCGCGCGGCTGGATCGTATGAAGACCAAGCAAGCCGGGCTGTCCGGCGCGCTGCGCGTGCTGGCGGTGTCCGAGCCGTTCGCGGAGGTCCACCGGGCCTGCGGTTTTTCCAACGTGATACCCATAGCCAACGGGGTTCCCGATCTGGCGGCGTTGCCTCGGCGGCCGTCACCGGACGGCCGCGTGCGTATGGCGCATATCGGCGGCACAGGATTTCACAAAGGCTACCACCTCGTGCGCGCGGCGCTGAGCCAAGGCGCGTTCCCCAACCTTCATCTTCTTGTGATCGATCATGCGATGGATCCGGCCGCGGTCCGGCACACGCGATGGGGCGAGACGGCTGTGACGTTCCGCGGCAAATGCGGGCAGTCCGAGGTGTCGGAACTATATCGGGACATCGATGTGCTGCTGGCGCCGTCCCTATGGCCGGAAAGCTACGGTCTGGTGACCCGGGAGGCGGCGCAGGCCGGATGCTGGGTGGTGGCTTCGGACCGCGGTGCCATTGGGCAAGATGTGACGCCGGACAGCGGCTTCGTGGTCGATGTGTCCGGAAGCGCCGGCCTGTCCGAGGTGTTCGCGGCGCTGAACGCCAATCCGGCCCGTTATCTGGAGCCCGTGGCGCCCACGGTGTTGCGCAAGGCGGCGGACCAGGCCGCGGACCTTGTCGATCTCTATCGCACGCTGGGCGCCGCCACGGCGGCCAAAAAACCCGGAGAGACAAAAGCGCCGCGGAAGGCTAAACGCGCCGCATAACCCATTGCCGAACCGGCGCGCCGTGAGCCCGAGGCCGCGCCCAAACAAACACTCCACGTCCACCGCCCAAGGAAAGCCAATTCTTCGATGCCCCCTCATAAATCAACATCCGTGACCCTTTTCGAGGACAAGACCGCGGCTGCTGGCGAGCCGCGGACGGTGATCGTCTTTGGCGTCATGCGCGGTGGAACCAGCATGATTGCCGGCGCCGTCAGAGGCCTGGGCGTGTTCATGGGTGAAGACCTGCCTGTCAACAACGAGGATCCGCATTTCACCTACAAGGGCGTCCCCCAGATGACCGCCACTGCGGAGGCGCGCAACGCCGCGCACGTGAACTGGGGGTGGAAGTTCCCGATGGCGGCCGTGTATCTGGAGGCGCTCGTCCCCGCGCTGCGCAACCCGATGTTCGTGATCGTGGCGCGTGATTTCGCGGCCACCGCGGGAGCTTTGGCCAGGTGGCATAGCCGCGACATGAGTGCGGCTATTGCAGAGGCAATGAGCCAGAACCAGAAGAACGTATCGCTCGCGCGGCGCTGCCAAGTGCCCACGATGTTTGTCAGTTACGAAAGGTCCGTTGAGGAGCCTGAAAAATTCCTGGAGGAGTTATCGAATTTCGTGAAGCTGCCGGTGGCGGTGGACACGGCGAAGCTGCTGGCGTTCATGGCGCGAGGCAGCTATAAATCCTTCGATGAGATAGTTCTGGGCGCCGCGCCGAAAGCGGCGCCGGCCGCTAAGGCCGGCAAGGGCTGACAATAAAAGGCAAGCAGTCCTTTTTTGAAAAAAAGGACCAAAAAACTTTTTTCAGCGCTGTCGCGGACCCAACTGATAAGAGTTTTTTGCTTCTTTTTTCAAAAAAAGAAGGCCTTGCCTTCACTCCGTCACTCCGGACGCGGATCGGCTTTC
The DNA here is from genome assembly GCA_964658235.1 of uncultured Acetobacteraceae bacterium. Taxonomy (GTDB): domain Bacteria; phylum Pseudomonadota; class Alphaproteobacteria; order Acetobacterales; family Acetobacteraceae; genus BOG-908. Next base: position 6,156 of record CAZZYR010000026.1, read on the forward strand.
CAAGCATCGAACCCGGCGCGGCGCAAATCGCAGGCGGGGCAGGTGCCGCAGCCATATCCCCAGTCATGCAAAACATCGCGCTGCCCAAGATAGCAGGTGTGGGTGTCCCGCACGATCAGATCCACGATGCCAAGGCGGTCCGCCATCGCCCAGGTGGCCGCCTTGTCGATCCACATCAGTGGCGTTTCCAGCACGAAGCGGCGCTGCATGCCCAGGTTGATCGCCACCTGCAGCGCCTTGATCGTGTCGTCCCGGCAATCCGGATAGCCGGAATAATCCGTCTCGCACATGCCGGCCACGATGTGGCGCAGGCCGCGGCGATAGGCGAGGGCGGCGGCGTAGGTGAGGAACAGCAGGTTGCGGCCTGGCACAAAGGTGTTGGGCAATCCGTCCGCCGCGCTCGTGATCGCCACATCCGCGGTCATTGCGGTCTCGCCCAGGGCGGCCATGCCGGCCCGCAGATCGATCATGTGGTCCGCGCCAAGGCGCCCGGGGTGACGGGCGGCGAGGGTGGCGCGGATGGCGGCGCGGCACTCCAGTTCCACACGGTGGCGCTGGTTGTAGTCGAAGCCTATGGTTTCCACGTGTTGGTGGCGATTTAGTGCCCAGGCGAGGCAGGTGGTGGAGTCCTGGCCGCCTGAGAGGAGAACGAGGGCCATGCGAGAAAGTAGTTCTTTTTTGCAAAAAAGAACCAAAAAACTTTTATCAGTGCTATCGCGGACCAAACGGACAAAAGTTTTTTGCTTCTTTTTTACAAAAAAGAAGGCCTTGCCTTGACTTTTTCCGAGGATGAAGTCCACCGCTACAGCCGCCACATCCTCCTCGCGGAGGTCGGCGGTGAGGGGCAAGACAAGCTCCGCCGCGCCAGCGTCCTGATTGCCGGCGCAGGCGGCCTCGGCGCGCCGCTCGCGCTCTATCTGGCGGCCGCCGGCGTTGGCAGGATTGGCATCGTGGATGACGATCGCGTGGAACTGTCCAACCTGCAGCGCCAGATCGCCCACACCCAGGCAAGCATCGGCACGCCAAAAGTCAGTTCCGCGGCCGCGGCGATGGCGGCAATCAATCCGCTGGTGCAGGTGGATGCGCACATGGTGCGGATCGATGCCGGCAACGCGGATGCGCTGGTGGCGCCGTATGACATCGTGTGCGACGGCACGGACAATTTCGCCGCACGCTTTGCCCTGGCGGACGCGGCCTGGCGTGCTGGCCGCACGCTGGTGTCCGCCGCCGTGCTGCGGTTCGATGGGCAATTGGCCACGTTCCGGCCGGGCCTGTCCGCGGATGGCACGCCGAACCCGTGTTACCGCTGCCTGACGCCCGCGCCGCCGCCGGACGGGCTGGTGCCGAGCTGCGCGCAGGCCGGCGTGCTGGGGCCCGTCACCGGCGTGATGGGTACGCTGCAGGCAACCGAGGTTTTGAAGGAAATCCTGGGGATCGGCCAAAGCCTCGCTGGCCGCGTGCTGATGTGGGATGCGCTGGCGATGCGGTTCAGCATGATCGCGCTGCGTGCGGATCCCGATTGTCCAGGATGCGGTGCGCGTGGCGGTGCCGCGCAGAAGTGACCGGCGCGCACTTGACGCCAACGCCGTCCAACGTCCAACCCGGGGGCGGAATTGGCAGGGAGGCACGCGGATGGCGGACGGAACATCGGACGGGTCGGGCGCCGCATTGGGTATCCTGCTGATCGCCGGCACGCATGAGCGCGCGCAGTACGCCTTCCTTCTGGCAGCCGCCGCGGCCGCCGTGGGGCGCCGTGTTGTGCTGTTCGCCACCAACCAGGGCTGCCGGGCGCTTCGCGAGGATTGGTCCGAGTTGGACGATGTGGGCCGGGACGCAGTGATCCGCCGGCGTGGCGTGGCGGGGCTGGGCGAGCTGCGGGACGCGGCGCGCGAATTGGGCGTGCGGTTGATCGCGTGCGAGGCGGGCCTGACGGCGGAGGCGATTGACCCGGCGTCCCTGCAAAGCGGCGTGGAGGTGGCCGGCGTGGCCACGTTTTTGGAAGCCGTGGGCACCGGCCAGATGATCTCGCTGTGATCATCAGGCGGCTTTCCATAGCGGGCGCCTGCTGGCTGATGTTGGGCGCGTCCGCTCTGGCTACGACGCAGCCGGTCAAGTCCGCCAAATCCACCAAACACCCGGTGGTGCACAAGACGGTGAAACACGTGCCCGTGGTGGCGCCGCGACACGCACCGCCAAAGCGTGCGGCGGTGGCCGCGGCGAAGAAGGCGGTGGTGAAACACGAACCGCCCGCGGCGCCGAAGGTGACCGCGGCCAAGCCTGCGCCCCCGCCGGTGCCGGCCGACATCGGCACGAACACCGGGCTTCATCTGCCGCGCTATGCATCGTTGAAAAGCGATGACGTGAACATGCGCGTGGGGCCGGCGGAGCGCTATCCGGTGATTTGGACCTATCAGCGGCGCGACCTGCCGGTGCGCATCGAACGCGAGTTCGATATCTGGCGCCTGGTGGAGGACATGGACGGCGTGAAGGGCTGGGTGCACCAGGCGACGCTGACGGGGCGCCGCACATTCGTGACGGTCGGGAGCGCGGACACCACGCTACGCGCGGACGCGAACGACACGTCGGACCCGGTGGCGGTGCTGAAGCCGGGCGTGGTGGGGCGGATCAAGGCATGCGACGCGGCAAAGGCGTGGTGCCAGGTGCAGGTGGGCGAGTATCGCGGGTGGGTGCAGAGAAGTGCGGTTTGGGGGATTGATCCGGGGGAGGCTGTGGCGCCGTAAGGAAGAGTTCTTTTTTGAAAAAAGAACCAAAAAACTTTTGTCAGTGCTTCGCGGACTCTCTGGATAAAAGTTTTTTGCTTCTTTTTTTCAAAAAAAGAAGGCCTTCCTTACTGTGGCCTAAAATCAATTACCGCCGCAAACCCCTCCTCCGTCCCAAAACCCAGCCAAGCGCCCGTCGGCCCCCAAGCCAGCGCGCTCACCGCGCCATGCCCGGCCGCTGCCACGCGCAGCACGCGCTTCGTGGAAATCTCCGCCAGCACCACTGTGCCGTCCGCATAGCCAGCGGCCACCACCTCGTCGATCGGGTGGCAGGCGATGCGCGTGCAGAAAATGCCTTCGATCTGTGCCAGTTCCAGCGGCGGCTTTCCCATCGGGCCGCCGCCGAAGAACGGCCAAAGCACGATCGCATCCGCCCCTGCGCTGGCGAGGTATTTGCCGGTGCGGGTGAAGGCGAGGGATTCGGGTTTGGAGGGATAGCCGCTCATGCGCATGTCATGCGCGTCCGGCAGGCGCCAGCCGTGCAGCGCGTTTTCCTGCATGGCGGTCACCACCGCTTCGGCGGCCGGATGCATGGCGATGGCGGTGTGGCTGCCCTTCCACTCCAGGCGGCGCGGCGTGGCGGCAGAGCTGTTCACATACCAGACGGAGGCGCCGTTGTAATGCGACGCGCATACCCGCTTGCCACGCGCATCGAACGCGATGCCGGTGACGGTGGAGGGATGTTCGAGCGATTTTAGAGTTGCACCGTCCGGCGTGGTCAGATGCACGAATTTTCCGGCGGCGCAGGCCACGGCGCCGGCTTTGCCATCCCAAAAGCTACAGGCCTGCTCTACCCATTTGCCACCGTAGGCCGCTACCTGGGTGACGGCGCCGCCGGCATCCACGCGGACGAAGCGGCCGTCATCGCCACCGCTGACGAAGCCGCTCGCCTGCGCGTCCGGCGCCAGCGCCATCACGGCGCCATCATGCGCGTCCACGCTTCGCCAATCGGCGGGCGTGTCCAGCGTGATCAGCCGCAATGTGCCGTCGCCGATCGCGAAGGCGGCTTGCCGCCCCGCGCGGTCGAACGCGCAGGCAATCACGTGCGCGCCGCAATCCTGCGCGGTGCCCCTGGTTTCCAGCAGCGAAGGGGCGGGCGCGGTTTCGCTCACGCGGCCACCTGGCAGGCTTCGAAGCCGCGGCGGAGCTGCGGGCGATTGAGGTCTCGGCCGATGAAGACCAGGCGGGATTTGCGCGGCGCATCCTGCGGCCAGTCGCCGATGAAATCACCATCGGCGATCATGTGCACGGCCTGGAAGGCGAAGCGCCGCGACTCGTTCGGGTGCGCCAGGATGCCTTTCGTGCGCAGCAGGTCCTGGCCTTTTTCCTGCAGCAGCGTTCCCATCCATTGCTGGAACTTGTGCGGATCGATGTCGCGTGAGACTTCGAAGCTGACGCTGTTCACGCCTTCGCTATGGCCGTGGCTTTCCTCTTCCAGGAAATGCGGGTCTGCTTCCAGGATGCGCGCCAGGTCGAAGGCGCCGATGTCCAGGATGTCCGTCACGGGCACGTCGCTGCGGGTGGCGTGATGGATGCGGGCGAAGCGGTTGATGGCGCGGATTTGCGCTTCCACGCCGGCGAGTTCCTCGGGGGAGACGAGATCGAGCTTGTTGAGCACGATGACGTCCGCGAAGGCGATCTGGGCCGCGGCTTCCGTGCTGTCCTTGAGGCGCGCTGGCAGGTTCTTGGCGTCCACCACGGTGACGATGGCATCGAGCCGCGCCTTGGCGCGCACGCCGTCATCCACGAAGAAGGTTTGTGCCACCGGTGCGGGGTTGGCCAGGCCGGTGGTTTCGATGATGATGCCGTCGAACTTCTTTGAGCGCTTCATCAGGCCGCCCACGATGCGGATCAGGTCGCCGCGCACGGTGCAGCAGATGCAGCCGTTGTTCATTTCAAAGACTTCTTCGTCTGCGTCGACAACGAGGTCATTATCGACGCCGAGCTCGCCGAACTCATTGATCACCACGGCATATCGCCGGCCGTGATCCTGGGTGAGGATGCGATTAAGCAGCGTGGTCTTTCCCGCACCCAGAAAACCCGTGAGCACGGTCACCGGAACGCGTGTATCTGCCGACATTGAAGTGCCTTGATTCGTGACGGGGGGTCTGGGGGGGGCGGCACGCCCCACCCAGCGCTTGCCTTATTAGGGAGTGAGCAGTTCCCGGCGCAACTCAAGGAGCCGTTCGCGCGCCCGCGGTGCGTCGAAGAGTTTGGCGCGCGCAAGGCCTTGGGTTGCAAACTGCGCGCGCAAGGCGGCGTCCGTGGCCAGGCGCGTGATGGCTGCTTCCAGCGGCCCCGGCGGGTCTGGTGCTGCGTAAAGGGCGGCGGGGCCGGCGACTTCCGGCAGGCCGCCGCGGTCGCTGCAGATCAGCGCGGCGCCGCTGGCCATGGCTTCCAGCGCGGTCAGGCCGAAGGGCTCCGGCCAGCGGCTGGGCACCACCACGATGGCGGCGCGGGCCATGGCCTGGAGGATGTCGGCATGGGGCAGATAGCCACGCAGCGCGATCCCGGCGGCCTGCGCCTGGGGAAGAAGCGCGCGCTGGAACGGGGTGGTGGCGCTGTTCGCCCAGAAGCGGTCCGCGCCGATGATGTCCGCCTGCCAGCCGGGCAGGGTGGGCAGCACGGCGGCGCAGGCGCGCACGAAGGCATCCGCGCCTTTGTCCGCCACCACGCGGCCGACGAAGAGGATTTTCGCGTCCCGTCCGCCGGCCGGCAGTGGCGGCGGCAGGTCCGACAGGTCCAGCGCGTTGGGCAGCACCAGGGCTGATGCGGCTGAGCTGACGCCGTCCATGAACCGGCCTGCAAGGTGGGAAGACACACAGACCACGGTCAGGCGCCGCAGCAGTTCCGCGCGCTCGGCTGGGCTGCGGGCGCCGCGCATGGCCTGCGGATCGTTGTGCACAAACAGCATGACGCGGGCGCCGGGCAGGGCCTCGGCAACGCGCGCGGCGAGGTTGGCGCGATTATGCACCTCGATCACGTCCGGGCGGAGGGGGCGCAGGGTTTTCACCACCCCGGCCATGTAGCGTTCCACGCGGCCGAACGGCGGCCAGATGGGGGTGGCGGCGGGGATGAAGTGGCGGCCGGGGAAAGCAGGGTTCGGGCTCGCCTGCCCGATCACAAGGTCTTCGGGAGCCGCCAGGCGTTGCACCAGCAGGCCTATCGCGCCTACCGCGCGCGGTGAAAAGCCTTCGCGCGGCGGCAGGACAATGGCCGTGCGCACGCCGTCAGGCGGCCAGGGTTTCGTATTTTTCGAGTTTCCAGGCGTCTGGCTCGGCGGCGGCATCGGCGTACCAGGTGTCAACCAAGGGATGCGCGCGGACGGCTTCCGCGTACGCGCGGGCGGTGGATGACAGCGGCGGCGCATACGTCAGCAGCCGGGCGACGACGGGGGCGAACATGACGTCCGCCGCGGTGAAGTCCGCGCCGAACAGGTAGGGGCCTGCGGCGCCGAAAAGCTGGCGGGTCTCGCTCCACACGGCATCGATGCGGGCGACGTCCGCCAGGGACTCTGCCGTCTGGCCCAGCCCGGCATAATCCGGGCGCCCGAGGTTCATCGGCATGGCCATGCGCAGCGCCCGGAAGCCGGCGTGCATCTCCGCTGCTATGGCGCGCGCATGGGCGCGGGCGATGCGCTCGCCAGGCCAGAGAGCCGGCGCATGTTCCGCGCAGTATTCGCAGATGGCCAGGCTTTCCCAGATGCGGGCGCCGTCATGTTCCAGATACGGGACCAGGCCGGTGGGCGTGGCGTCCGCGATCGCCGCCGTCTGCCCGCCGGCCAGCGGAATGACGATCGTTTCGACCTGCAGGCCGGCGATCTGGACCGGCAGCCAGCCGCGCAGGGACCAGGAGGAGTAGCGGCGATTGCCGATGACGAGCTTGCCCATGCGCCGGGTTCTCCATGGGAGGGCGGGGTGGGTCAAGCGGTCCGTTTACGGCGGTCGGCGTGGCAAGGAAGGATTAGCCACCAAGGACACCAAGAACACCAAGAGGCGCGTGGCGGAGATACAGCCGCCGTGGCGCATCAGAGGGCTTTCTTCTTGGTGTCCTTGGTG